>DASVRB010000204.1:0-17342 GCA_036388835.1 Thermoanaerobaculia bacterium
CATCCGTCACTGGAATCCAGCGCAAATGAATCTCGGGCACGACCGACCGGCAGGCAAAACCAAACGAGTCAGCGACGTCGACAGGAAGCGCGTGCTCGTCATCGATGACGACCTGCCGCTTCGAGGGATGCTCGCGGCCGCGCTGCGGCAGCACGGCTTTCAGGTCCTGCTCGCCGGCGACGGCGCGGAAGGTCAGCGCGCGCTGACGATCCACAATCCCGACGTCGTGCTGCTCGATTTGGCGATGCCGGACGTGAACGGCTGGGATTTTCTGCAGCGATTGAAAGAGACCGGCCGTCTCGGCAATGTGCCGGTGATCGTGCTCTCCGCGCACGTGCGCGTCGAGCCGCAGGCGCTGCTGCAGATGGGCGCGGCCGCGATCCTGCCGAAGCCGTTCAATCTCGCCGAGCTGATCGACCTCATCGAGCACCTCGCGGCGTGACGAAGCACGACGTCGCAGACCGCCTCGCGTCGCTGTACGACCGACGTGCATTGCAGGGTTACGTCCGCTGGAAAGTGCGCACCGATCCGGCGTATCGCGCCACACTCGACGTGCTCCGCGAGCGCACCGCTCCGCTGCTCGACCTCGGATGTGGCGTCGGCCTGCTGCCGTTTTTTCTGCGCGAGCACGGCTACTCGGCGCCGATCGTCGGGATCGATTTCGACGAGCGGAAGGTCGATCTCGCGCGGCATGCGGCGATGCGTTATCGCGGCGTCGACTTCATCTCCGGCGATGCGCGTGACCCGCTTCCCGAAGATCACGACGTCGTGTTGCTCGACATCCTTCACTACTTCGATCCCGATTCGCGGCAGCAGATCATGCGCAACGTCGCACACGCTGTTGCGCCGGATGGTGTGGTGGTGATCCGTCAGGCCATTCACGACCGGTCGTGGCGCGCGCGGCTCACCGCGTTCGTCGATGCCGCTGCGCGTACGTTTCGCTGGATGAAAGCGGAGCGGGTGCAACTGCCGACGCGTGAGGAGATCACGAGCGCATTCGCCGGCTTCGACGCCGACGTCCGGCCGTTGTGGGGCCGCATGCCGTACAACAACTACCTCTTCGTCTTTCGGAAGCGCGCGTGACTCACGCCGCGCGCAGTTGCGCGTCGTCCGGAATGACGAAGTCGTAGCCGCGCTCTTTGGCAGCGAGGATCACGCGCTCGAGCACGCGAATCGAATGATCGCGGCCCTGGTGCAGCACGATGATCGCGCCGGGGCCGAGGTTCGGAAGGATGCGTGCGAGGACCTGTTCCGGATCGCCGATCACCGCGTCGAAGCCGCGCGCGGTCCAGCCGATGAGGCGCATCTGGCGGCGCGCGAGCACCGGATGCACGGCCGGATTCTTCATCCCGACCGGCGCGCGGAACCAGCGTGGGACGGTGCCGGTCGCGCTGGTGAGCGCGCGATTGCAGTCGTCGATCTCCGAGGCCACACGGCCGGGGAACGAGCACCAGAAACTGCCGGACGGATGCGTCTGCGTGTGATTCGCGAGCGAATGTCCGCGCGCGAGGATCTCGCGCGTGTGCTCCGGATATTGCTCCGCGAGCGAGCCTTTCACGAAGAACGTGGCCTTCACGTCATGACGATCGAATAGGTCGAGCACCGCCGTCGTGTCGTCAGTCGGCCCGTCGTCGACCGTCAGCCAGAGCTCTTTGCGCGGCGTGTCGAAACGGGTGACCACAGGCCCGAGCCACTGCAGATTCGGTTTAAAGATCGGGAAGAGCAGCAGCGCGTGCGAAAGCGCGAGCACCCCGATCGCGGCGAGCTGCGAATACGGCCAGAGCAGGATCAGCGCGACCGGCGCGACGATCGCGAACGTCAGGATCAACGCGCGGATGACAGCCCCTCCATGGACGACTCGAGTTGCGCGATGCCATCGCGCAGAAAAAATACGATCGCCGCGGCGATGGCGTTGAGCGCGAGCATCGACAGGAAATGCCAGCCGGCGAAGCGCGCCCAGGTCGGGCGCGTCGCCGAGTACATCGCTGCTGCCGTCAGCAGCGACATCACCACGATCGCGTTCACTTTCATCGGTGCGGTTTCCGATCGCACGAAGGCATTCCACAGCGGCGCGATCACCACCCCTGACGCGACGGCCACTGCCTGAATTCCCAGCAGCGAGACCGCGACCGCCAACGTCAGTGGAATCGCAAATGCGGCAGCGAGGAAGCAGCCGCCCATCACCGTCAGCCAGATCGTGACGAGCCACGTCTCGACATTACTTTGATGACGATCGAGGACCATGATCCCGTTCCACGTCTCCGGCCGCGCGCCGCGCAGGCGGAGATACGCGACGAGTTTGAAGATCGCGAAGTTGTGGCGCGACGGCATGAAGCGCGCCGCCGCATTGCCGCGAACGATCCTCATCGCGCGAGCTCCGGCGAGTACGGCTCGAATGTGAACCACTGAAACCACGACGAGCGGATGACGCCCTCCAGCTCGCGCGACCATTCGCCGATCGCGCGCTCGAATGCTTCCGCGCGATCGCGCGTGCGAACGACTTCGATCGGTTTGCCGACCACCAGCCGATAGCGGCGCCGGCCGAGCCGGACGATGAAGAGCGGAAAGATCGGCACGCGTGCGGCCATCGCCAGGGCGAACGGTCCGGCCGGCAATTCAGTCTGTTTTCCGAACAATTTCGCGGGAAACGAGGAGATCCCGGGCGTCACGCGATCGCCCTGGATCGCGATGATCTCGCCGCGGCGCACCGATTCGAGCAGGTCGAGCGCGAGGTCGCTCGCGCGCGTGCTGAAGTCGATCTTCAGGCTTTCGGCGGCAGTGCGGCCGTGCAGCTCTTCCTCGTAGCGCCGCGTTTCAGGATCGGTCTCCGGCGCGCGCACCATCACGATGTGGCGCTTCGAGATTTCGGCGAACAGATGCGCGCCGAGATCGTAGCTGCCCATGTGTGCGGTCAGGATGATCGCGCCGCCGTCGCGCGATTCGAGCTGGTCGAAATACTCGGTGCCGATGAAATCCCAGTCCGGCGCGACGCGAAATTCTTTGAAGCGGACGTTGTCCGCGATCGTCCAGGCGAAGTTCCAGAAGACGGCGTACGTTCGGAAGAAGTTCGCGATCGCCGACGAGCCGGGGAGGATCGCGCTGAGGTTGCGCATCACGCCGCGCCGTCCCGGACCCCACAGCAGAAAGATCAGCGACCAGGTGGCCATCACCATTCCTTCGACCCACGACGGCATGTTCAGCACACCGAAACGGAGCAGCTGACGCCAGAACACACCGTGGACGAGGAACCGCCGGAACCAGGACACGCGCGGATGATAAGCCAGCCGGTGCGGCTCAAAGGCTGAGGTCGCGCAGCTCTTTTTCGGCAGACGGAAGCGCGGGCCGCAGCAGTTGAAAGAGCGCGCTCTTCATCAGCGTCTCGTCACCCGGATAGGTCGCGACAAAATGCAGCGGAAAACGCTCGAAGATCTCGCGGTCGCTGCGCTTGCGCCGGCGTTGCACGTCGGCCCGTTTCGCGGCCAGCCGCGCCTCGTGTTTCACGATCCAGTCGAACGCGCGGAACTGCATCGTCGTCAGCGGGTCGTCGATGGCCACGAGGAACGGCCGCCGCGCGATCTTGCGGAGGAAGCGCAGTCGCCGCGACACCGGCGCGGCGCTTGCGCCGAACGGCCGCTGCAACTCGTAAGCGTCGGCGTTGCGTGTGGTGGCGTAGTGATGCAGGCGATGCAGGTACGTGAAGAAGACGGAAGCACCTGCTTCGGCGAGGTTCTCGTAATTCTTGATCGCGGTCTGCAGCGCGTTGCGCTCGAACAGCACGCCACGCTCGAAATCGCCGAGGCGCTTGCTGGTCGTGCTCGAAGCATGACGCACCAGCGCGCGCGGCTCGAACAGCACCCGGTAACCGGAGAGCCAGGAGCGCCAGCCGCAATCGACGTCCTCGAGATAGGCGAAGAAATCGTCGTCGAACGCGCCGAGCTCCATCAGCGGCACGCGGCGCGAGATCATGTTGCCGCCGCACGCGAAGAGAATCTCGTCGCCCGGCCGCGGCTCCGTGCGCGAGCCGATCGGGTAGCGAAAGCCGTTCTGAAACGCGTGCCCGTCGAACGTCATCATTCCGCCGATGAAGTCGATCTTCGTCGCGGTCGGATCGACGATGCGCCCGCCGATCGAGATCACGTCCTCCGGCGCATCGCTGATTGCGCGTGTGAATGCCGTCAGCCAGCCTGGCTCCGGCACCGCGTCGTTGTTGAGGAAGATGACATTCGTGGCGATCGAGCCGGCGAGTGCGGCGGCCAGTCCGCCGGTGAAGCCGCGGTTCTCGGCGAGCGCGAACAGCTTCACATTCGGATGCCGCGCCGCGATCGCGGTCGTGCTGCCGTCCGTCGAGCCGTTGTCGACCACGGTGATCGACGCGCCTTCCACTTCGCCGAGTTGCGCTTCGACGGCGGCGACGCATTCGAGCGTCTCCGTGCGGTTGTTCCAGTTGACGATGATGATCTCGGTCGTGGTCATGCGCGCAGCCGCCGTTTGAGGCGATCGAGAATCGAGGCGGGACGTTGCGCGATCGCCGGCGGCACCGCGAACTCCTGCTTCGTCGCTTCGAATCGTGGCGCGCGTACGAACTCGCGCAGCGGCGCGAGCGTCCGGTCCCATTGATGTTCCGCGGCGAAGCGCAGGCTCCCTTCGACCATTGCGTCGTACCGCGTGCGGTCGCTGAGGAGCGACACGAGCGCGCTTGCAAAGTCGTCGGTCACGATGCCCGCACCGTAGCGCGCGAGCAGTTCGTCCGTGCCGGGCGCGGAGCTCGTCACGATCGGCAATCCGCACCAGAGGTAGTCGTAGACCCGCGTGCGCATCGACAGATCGGTCTCGATCGAGCGCGGAAACGTGATCAGCGCGACCGCGAACCGCTCGAAGAACTCGGCGCGCGCGTCGTACGCGGCCCACGGCTCGAAGCGGACGAACGAGTACGACTTGTCGCGCGCATGCTGCATCGCGGCGCCGAGTTTTCCCTGCGGGGTCGTATCGGGATTCGGGTGATGCGTGAAGGTGAGCGTCGCATCGGGGATCGACTCGCGGACGCGCGCCACCGCCTCGATCGCGGCGATCGGGTCGTACCAGTCGTAGATGCCGCCGAAGAGGATGTCGTGCGTGGTGCGCGGCCGGACGCTGCGCGGCGGCTGCACGCCGAACGGTGCGATACCGATCAGCGATTCGAGCCGCGGATCGGCGTGGAACAGCGCCGGGTTGAGGCGGCCGCAGGCCAGCATCAATCCAAGGTAGAAGAGCCGCTGCGCTTCCGACGCGCAGAGAAAATAGTCGCCGCGCACGAGCGAGTGCGTCAGCGCGAGGTGATCGTGCTGGAACACTTCCGAGCCGCGCTCGCGGTAGTAATGCAGGTTCTCGATGATGAACGGATCGTAGAGATCGACCACCGTCGGCACCGGCCGCCCCTGCAGAAAAAGCGCGTTCGCGACGTGCCCCTGCACCACCGCCACATCCGACTCCGCGCTGATCGCGTCGAGCGTGTCGGGAGCGATGTACGCGCCGCGGGCGCCGTCGATCGTGCCGGCATCGGGCGAAAGGATCGTGATGTCGTGACCGTCATCGCGCAGCACGCGCGCGATCTCGAGGAAACGAATTCCGACTCCGGCCGGCTGGCCGTGCCCGAGCGGCTCGGGGCAGAGCAGCATCACGCGGCTCATCCGCGTCCTCGGGCCTTCTCGATGGCCGTGTGCAGCTTCCAGGTTTTCGAGCGGTAGATCATCTCGAGAAGGCCGTTCAGCCGCGCCACCTCGACGCGCGTCCGCTCCAGCTCCGCGTGCGTTTCGGCATGCACGGCGCGCAGCTTTTCGTATTCGCGCGACGTCTCGTACTCGCGTTGCGTCGACTCCTGCACTGCCGTCTGCAGCGTCGCTTGCATCGCCGTCAGCGCCGCGTTCGCCCCTTCGAGCTCGCGAGCGCGCAGCATGTACGCGCCGCACGTTTCCTGCGTCGCGATCGACTCCCGCAGCGAACGTGCAGCGTTGTGCTGCGCGTCGTCCGCGAGGCCTTTTGTTTCGATCACCTGCGAGTAGAGCGCGTTGAGTCGCTGCTTCTGGCGCTCGAGCACATTCGCGAAAACGTCGTGATCGATCAGCGCCGCATGCTTGCGCCACACCTGCAGTTTTGCGTCTCGGAACCGCGCCGTTCCTTCCGGCGTCGCGAGGATGACGGACGAGCCACCTTCGAAATGCCGCACCTCACACGTCACCCGCGGCACGCGCTGCAGGCTGCCGCGCTGCGAGAGGCGAATCAGGAGGTCCCAGTCTTCGAAGAGATCGAATGCGGGATCGAAGCCGCCGGCGGCGAGGAACGTCTCGCGCGCGACGAACAGCGTCGGGAGCGGGATGTAGTTGTCGACGAGCAACAGCTCCCGATCGTAGTCCTGCGCGAAGAGGCGGAGGCGCGAGTGCGTCGTGTAGCCGCCGTGTTCATCGGGCCGCAGAAACGCGGAGACGGCGTCGCTGTACCAGGCAGCGTGCGGTGCCGCGGTCAACTTCTGCGCCGCATTGGCGAGCGTGGCGAGATGCTCGGGATAAAAGAGGTCGTCGTCATCGAGGAACGCGACGTACGCGTTCGAGGCCGCGTCGACTCCGGCGTTCGCGGCGACGGAGCGTCCGCGCGACGTGTCGTGCTGCACGAGCTTGACGGCATCGAGCTCCAGTCTCGCGCCGCCGTCATTCACGACCACGATCTCGCACGGATACTCCGTGGCGCGGATCGACTCCAATGCCTCGCGCAGCAGCGCAGGCCTGTCTTTGGTCCGCACGATGACGCTGACCGGCAGCACCTCGCGCGTGACTTCGATCGCAGACGCCGGTGCGAGTTTCGACATCGGCACGGTCCGCAGCGAGGGCAGTGGCACCACGTGATACGCCTCGGCGAACGCGGTTCCGGCCGGCAGGGTCATGGCGCGATATGCGTTGAGGCCGCGCGCGTACGAGACGTAATCACGTACGGCGAGCTGCGACGCATGCTCGGCGATCGCGGCGTACTTCAGCTCCGCGACGTCGGAGATGTCGACGAGCGCATTCGGCTTGAGCGGCTGACTGACTTCGTAGAACGCGACGCGCGCCACGGCGAGGTCGCCGAACAGCGTCTCGTCGCGCTGCACGGTCTCGACGAACGCGCGTGCGAGCGCGATGTGATCCGGATGAATCTCGCCGAGGCTTGGGACGAGGATGAGATCGGGGCGGAAGGAGAGGAGCTGTTCGCGGATGCTCGGAATCACTGCATCGCCGAGCCCGCGGTCGGGAAAGCGGAGGAAGTGAACCTCGGCCCCACCGAGTCTGGCGACGCCGCGGCGCGACTCTTCTTCGCGCATCTCCGCGCTGCCCGCTTCGGCGCCGTCGGTGGCGATGACGATGCGCACCGCACGCCGTTCGCGCAGATGCTGCGCGACGAGGCCGCCGCATCCGATCACCTCGTCGTCGGGATGCGGCGCGAGCACGAGCAGCCGCTCGCCACGAAGCAGCGCCGGTTCGTACGGAATCGCCTCCGCCTCGATGAGCACGGCGTGGATTGTAGTCGCAGACCCACGCACGCGCAGCGGGCGCGCGGGCGCTGGCAAGGGCTGTCGCGACTTATACTTGCACCCGGGTTCGATGAGGGAAGATGCGGAGAGAGAAGAGCTCGAGCGGCTGCGGGCCGAGCACCGTCAGATCAGCGATCTGCTGGTCCTGATCCAGGAGCTCACGTCGCGCGCGGTGCGCAGCGAGTCGGCCGGCGAATTGTTCTCGCGCGCCTTCCCGACGCTGTTGCGCTGCGTGCCGTTCGACGTCGGCGTGACCGTGATGCTCGAACAGAATCTCGAGCTCTACGTGGCCACCCGTCCGCGTGCCGAATCGCTGGTCAGCGAGCAGCTCGTGGAGCGGATTCGCGGCACGCTCGAGAACCTCATCCCGGTGTCGTTCGGCTCGACCGAGGTGATCGTCCGATCCGAATCGCACGATCTTCCGGACAGCGATTCTTGCGGCGCGCGGTACGACACGCACGCGCTGCTCGAACAGGAACATCGCACCGCCGGACTTCTGCTGCTGTATCGCGAGAAGCCGGAGTTCAGCGACGCCGAACGACAGGTGCTCGCGATCTTCGCGACGCAGGTCTCGATGCTGCTCGACACGATTCGTGCGCGCGAGAAGATCGCGAACCTCGCCGACACCGACGACCTCACCGGCATCTGGAACAAGCGCTACTTCCGGCGGCAACTGCCGCAGGAGATCGAGCGCGCGCGCACGTTCAACGTGCCGCTCTCGCTGCTGCTCTTCGACATCGACGACTTCAAGCAGATCAACGACGGCTTCGGCCACGTGATCGGCGACGTCGTGTTGTCGGAGTTGTGCGGCGTCGTGCGCGAGTCGCTGCGGCCGACCGACGTCGTCGCCCGTTTCGGAGGCGACGAGTTCGCGATCATTCTTCCGCACACCGATTCGCGCGGTGCCGCGGCGGTGGCGGAGCGCGTGCTCGCGCACGTGCGTGCGCTGACCATTCCGACCGATGAAGAAGGAGCGATCCAATGCTCCGTCTCCATCGGCATCGCCGAGTACCGCCGCGACGAGGCGTCGGCGAACGACCTCATCCGGCGCGCCGACGAGCGCCTGTACGAATCGAAGCGCGTCGGCAAAAATCGATACACTGCATAGCCGTTCACCCGAGCGGAGCGAAAGACGTCCATGCCGAAATACCTGATCGCAAACTGGAAGATGAATCTGCCGCCCGAAGGGATCGAGCGGTACATGGCCACTGTCTGTGCGGGCGATCCGCGCGACGTGACGATGGTGGTCGCGCCGCCGTTTCCGTTCCTCCGTTCCGTCGTGCAGTGCGGCGGCGTGTCCGTCGGCGCGCAGAACTGCAGCGACAAGCAGTCGGGCGCGTTCACCGGCGAGGTCTCGCCGTCGATGCTCCGCGAGGCCGGCGTCGAGTACGTCATCCTCGGCCACTCGGAGCGGCGCACGCTCTTTCATGAAGAAGACGCGCTGATCTCGCGCAAGCTGACGCTCGCTATCGAGACCGGACTCACGCCGGTCTTATGCATCGGCGAGGATCTGCGCGTGCGCGATCAGGGGCAGGTCGCACGCTTTCTCGCCGACCAGTTGAAAGTCGCGGCGGTCGAGGCTCTGGGCAAAGTGACGCACATCGTCGTTGCGTACGAGCCGATCTGGGCGATCGGCACCGGACGCAATGCAAGCGGTGAGATGGTCGCGGAAACACTGCGCGACATACGTCATGCGCTCGAGCGTTTCTGGCCGTCGCAGCTCGCGAACACGCCGATTCTTTATGGCGGCAGCGTCACGCCCGACAACGTCGAAGACCTCGTGCAGCACGGCACGATCGACGGATTTCTGGTCGGTGGTGCGAGCCTCGACTCGCGCAAGTTCCTCGCGATTCACGCGGGTTTGCGCTGAGACTTGACGCGGCGGGTGATTCCGGGAAGAATTCGCGTCCCTGACCCGTTTGGGATCAGCGCACCGGAGAACCCATGACCGTTTTGCTCATCATTCTGCACGTCATCATCAGCCTCTTCCTGATCCTCGTCGTCCTCGTTCAGCAGGGCAAAGGCGCGGATCTCGCGGGCGCGTTCGGTGGCGGCGGTTCGCAGACCGCGTTTGGCGCGCGTGGCGCCACGACGCTGCTGCACAAGCTGACGACAGGTTTCTTCGTGGCCTTCGTTCTGACCTCACTCGCGCTCGGCATCCTTCAAGGCCGTCCGCGCAGCTCGGTGATGGCAGGTGAGGCGGCTCCGGCCGCGGCGCCGACCACCACCGCCCCGGCAACACCGGCCCCCGCAACACCCGCTCCGGCAACCCCGGCGCAGCAGTAAATCAGCATCGCTCTTTGCAGCCTGCCCAAGTGGCGGAATTGGTAGACGCGCACGTTTGAGGGGCGTGTGGAGTAATCCGTGCCGGTTCGAGTCCGGCCTTGGGCACCATGTAAAAAAGCTCGCCTTTTGGGCGAGCTTTTTTGTTGTCCGTTGTTGGTTGTCGGTTGTCTGCGGGGTTTCGCCTGGGCCGCACGGCACGGACAACCGACACCATGTAAAAAGCTCGCCTTTTGGGCGAGCTTTTTTGTTGTCAGTTGTTGGTTGTCGGTTCTCTGCGGGGTTTCGCCTGGGCCGCACGGCACAGACAACTGAGAACCGACAACATGAAAAAAGCTCGCCTTTTGGGCGAGCGTTTTTGTTCTCAGTTGTCGGTTGTTAGTTGTCTGCGGTGTTTCGCCTGAGCGCACGGCCCAGACAACTGAGAACCGACAACCGACAACCGACAACGCCTCTCCAATTCACCTCTCGCTAATCCGCCTGTCGTACTCCGCGGCGCGATCGAGGAAGGATTCGATGCTGCGGCCGAGGCCGAGCTTTTCCGCGAGCTCGTTGCTTTTGCTGAAGTCGGCGCTGAGGCGTTGGGCCTCGGCGAGGTAGTAGTCGCGCAGGCCTGCTTCGATCTTGAACTCCGGATATTTTTCCGCGAGCGTGCGCATCCATTCTTCGACCTGACGGCGGCGATCTTTGTCGCCCGCGCCGCTCTTCAGTTCGTCGAGCAGCGCTGTCACCACACCCGACAGGATCTGCATGCGCTGCTGCTGCAAAGCTTCATTCGTCATGGCGGCGAATGCTATCAGCGATGCAGCTACAATGCGCGCGGCCATGAAAGTGCTGATCGCGAATCGCGGCGAAATCGCCGTGCGCGTCATCCGCGCCTGTCGTGAGATGGGCTACCCCACAGTCGCCGTTTACTCCGAGCCCGATCGCGCCGCGCTGCACGTCGTTTCTGCAGACCAGGCGATGCCGATCGGTGCCGCGCCGTCGCGCGAGAGCTATCTGCGCATCGATCGCATCCTCGAGGCGGCGAAGAAAAGCGGCGCCGAAGCGATTCATCCCGGCTACGGTTTTCTCGCCGAGAACGCCGAGTTCGCGCGCGCCTGCATCGATGCCGGACTGCTGTTCATCGGACCGTCTCCCGAATCGATCGACGCGATGGGCTCGAAGACCGAGAGCCGCCAGCGGATGAAGGCTGCCGGCGTGCCGGTCGTGCCGGGTCTCACCGAGCCGGTGAAGTCGTTCGACGAGATCGCCGCGTTCGCGAAAGAGTCGGGCTTCCCGATCATGATCAAAGCGAGCGCCGGCGGCGGCGGTAAAGGGATGCGTCTCGTCGAGCGCGAGGAAGATCTCCGCTCGTCGTACGAGCGCGTCACCAGTGAAGCGGAGTCGTTCTTCGGCGACGGCTCCGTCTACGCCGAGAAATTCATCACCTCGCCGCGGCACATCGAAGTGCAGGTCGTCGGCGACATGCACGGCAACATCGTTCATGTCGGCGAGCGCGAGTGCACGCTGCAGCGCCGCCATCAGAAAGTGGTCGAGGAGGCGCCGTCGCCGGTCGTCGACGAAGAGCTCCGCGCGCAGCTCGGTGCAATGGCCGTCAAAGCGGCGGCCGCGGTCAACTACTACTCGACCGGCACCATCGAGTGCCTGATGGGACCCGATCGCGAGTTCTACTTTCTCGAGATGAACACGCGCCTGCAGGTCGAGCACCCGGTCACCGAAATGGTGTGGGGCGTCGACCTTGTGAAAGAGCAGTTGCGCATCGCGCAGGGCGAGAAGCTCTCGTTCACGCAAGCCGATCTCAGGCCGCTCGGCCACGCCATCGAGTGCCGCATTTACGCGGAAGATCCAGCCCGCAACTTCGCGCCGTCGCCGGGCCTGATTCGCTACATCAACCTTCCGCAAGGTCCCGGCGTGCGGAACGATCAGGGCGTTTACGCCGGCTACACCGTGCCGGTGTTCTACGACCCGATGCTGTCGAAGCTGATCGTGCATGGGAAGACGCGCGAGGAGGCGATCGCGCGCATGCGCCGCGCACTCGCGGAGTACCGCGTCGAAGGGATCATGACCACGATCCCGTTCTTCACCTACATCGCCAACAACGATGACTTCATCGCCGCGCGTTTCGACACCGGCTACATCGACCGGATCCTGCCGCAGATCGATTTCGCGCAGCGGCCGGCGTCGGAGCACGACGTCGACGCGGCCATCGCCGCGGCCGCGATTCTCGCGTTCGAGGAATCGCAGAACGTGAAGCTTCCGGAAGACGCACCGTCGCGCTGGCGCGCTGCCGCACGGGTGGAGGGACTGCGCTCGTGAAATTCATCGCGCGTGAAAACGGGAACGACGTCGCGGTGGAAGTGCTGCGTCACGGCACCGGCTACCGCGTCCGTGTCGCCGACCGCTGGCTCGAAGCCGATCTGGTCAGCTTCGGACCGTTCGTTCGCTCGCTGCGGCTCGACGACGGTACGCAGTTCGCGCTCGCGCACCACAAGGTCGGCAACACGCACGAGATCTCGTTCGGCGAGTCGACAGTGACCGTCGAAGTGATCGATCCGCTCGCCGCGAAACGGCGCCGCAGCGAAGACGAGATGGGCAGCGGCGGCCTGGTGAAGGCGCTCATGCCGGGCCGCGTCGTGCGCGTCCTCGTCGCGAAAGGCGACGTGGTCCGCAAAGGCGCCGGCCTGCTGATTCTCGAAGCGATGAAGATGGAGAACGAGATTCAGGCACCCGCTGACGGCATGGTCGACGAGCTGTTCGTCGAGCCGGGACAAACCGTCGAATCGGGCGCGGAACTGCTGCACATCTCGTGACGCGGCTCGCCGGCCGCGTGTGCAATCTGCGCCTGTTTTCACTCACGCCGGCCGCGCCAGACCGCGCCCTATAATCGCGGGATGTCGTCGAATCAGCCCCTCGGTCCTTATGTCGTCGGCGAACGTGTCGGCTCCTCGGTATGGCTCGCGGAAGACACGCGCAGCGGCAAACAGGTCGCGATCAAGCTCCTGACCAAGCAACTGCCGAAGGAGCAGGCGAAGCGCGACGCGCTCGTGCGCGACGTGCGCATCTCGGCGGCCCTGTATCACGCGTTTCTCGTTCCGATCCTCGAGATCACGCCCGTCGGTGACAACCTGCTGCTGGTGATGGAGCGGCTCGACGCGCAGCCGATCGTGCGCAGGATCGCCGGCACGCCGCTCGAGAAGGTGGACGTTTTTCGCCTGGGCTATCAGCTCGCGAACGTCGTGAAGTACCTGCACATGAAGGCGCTGCTGCACGGCAACATCGCCGGCGATTCGGTGCTCGTCACACCGGAGGGGCAGGTCAAGCTGGCGGGTCTCAACCTCGGTAATCTGTTGCGCCGCGAGCGCACGTCCAGCGCGTATCAACAGAAAGGGAGCGACGCGCGCGCGGTCGCGTACATGGCCCCCGAACTGATCTCGTCGCAATCGATCGACGAGCGAAGCGACATCTTCTCGATCGGCGTCGTGCTGTACGAGATGGGAACGGGACGTCCGCCGTTCGCCGGCACCGTCGCCTCGGACATCGCGCGCTCGGTCGTCGAAGGCAATCCGATCTCGCCGAAAGCAGTCAATCCGCAGATCGACAACTCCGTCGTCGCGATCGTCGGCGGTTGTCTCTTCAAAGATCCTTACAAACGTTGGAAGGATGCGAAAGCGGTCGCCGAGCAGATCGAGCGCGCCGCGCCCGACGTCGTGAATCTCGCCGCGCAGCTCGAGCGCAAGATCGCCGCCCCCGCGGCCTCGGTATCGGAGCAGCGCCGCTCGATGCTCTTCGTCGCGGAAGTTGCGAACGACGAGACCGTCGTCGACGAGGCGTCGAAGAGTGCGGCGCGCATGCAGCAGGTGCTCGGCGAGGCGGTCTATCTGTTCGACGGCAAGGTGCTCGATCCCTTCGGTGCGCGTTTGATCGCGGAGCTGCCGTCCGTCGACAGCGCACTCGAAGTCGGACGGAAAGCGGAGTTCGATCTCGCGCTGATGCAGCGGGAAGGGGAGCCGCTGCCGGTGCGCATGCTGCTGCATGCCGGCTCGTTCGAAATGCGCGACGGATCGCCGGTCGGACCGGCGATCGAAAAAGCGGTGGCGACGCTCTCCGACCTCACGCCGAACACGCTGTTCATCACGGAAGACTTCGTGAAGGAAGGGCGCGGCAACGTGCGGCTCCGCGATGCAGGCGCGCGCGGCGGCGTGAAGCTGTTCACGATTGTGCCGCCCGACCCGGCGCCGCAGCTCGCCGATCTATCCGCCGAGCCGACGACCGCGGAGCTCGAGGCCGAAGCAGCCGTCGCCGCCGAGGTCGAAGAGATCGCGTTGTCGGCAAAGCGGCGCTCGAAAAGACTCGGCATCGCCGTCGCTGCTGCGGTCGTGGTGGCGTTGTTCCTCGGCGCCGGCGCGATGTGGTCGCGCCGCGGCGATGCGGTTGCTCCGGTCGCCGCAAAACCGGCGGCGCCGCGCGACACCCGTCCGACCGCGACCAATCCGCGCAACGTATTCGTTGCGCCGTTCACCGTCGACATCGCCGAGCCGATCGTGGTGGAGCGTGCGAACGCGGTTCGCCTCGGTGCGATCGAGGTGCTGCGCAGTTATCCGGAGCTGCGCGTGGTCGATGTTGCGGGGCGCGATGCCGCGAGTGTGTCCGCTCGCGTGCGCGCAGGTGCGACCGGGCCCGAGCTCGTGGCCGCGGCGTCCTCCAGCTCGTCCGCGCCCGCACCGCTTGCCGATGCGGCGAGCGGCATCGCCGCGCTGACGCAGGTCGTCGAAGCGGAAACGCGTGCGGCGCGGCGTCCGCCGGCGAATCCGATCGCGTTGAATGCGTTCGCTGATGCGGTGACCGCGCGCGCGTCGAAAGACCTCGCCCGCACCGACGCATCGCTGCGCAGCGCGATCAGCGCCGATCCGCAGTTCCTCCCGGCGCAGTTGCTGGCGATGGAAGTGTTCGCCGGCGAGGAGGCGCTCGCCGCGGCGAAGCAGGTCGTTTCCATCGATCCCGAAAACCTCGGCGCGGCGCGCAAGGTCGCGCGCGCCGGCATGGTGAGCGGCGACATCGGCGGGTCACTCGCTGCGTGGACGCTCGTGTTGCGCCGTGAGCCGCGCGACGCGGAGGCGCTGAATCACGTGGCGCGCTACGCACTCGCGTGCGGCGACTCCGCGAAGTTCAACGCGACGCTTGCGCGGATGAAAGGTCTGCCGGCGATGCAGGTGTCGGCGCACGAGCCCGATGCGCTCGCGGCGCAGGGGCGCATCGACAGCGCGATCCAGCGCTACTACGCGGTCGAGGAACGCGTCACCGACAGCGCCGCGCTGTCGCTCAAGATCGGCAGGTTGTCGGTGCTGCGGCATTCATTGCCGATCGCGGAGCTCGAGCTGAAGAAGCTGAGCACGCAGGATCCGCTGTACGGCTTTCACCTCTTGAGCGCGTACATCGCGGCGGAGAAGCGCGACCGCGCGACCGCGACCAAAGAGCTCGCCACCGCGTTGAAAATCGCATCGCCGGGCGATGACTCCTGGACCTCAGCGGCCGAGGTGTATGCGATTCTCGATGACACCACGCGCGTGCTGGAGTCGCTCGAGAAAGCGGCCGCGCGCAACGAGCCGACCGCGGCGTACGTGCTCGCGAATCCGCTGTTCCGCTATCTGCACAGCGAGCCGCGCTTCCAGAAAGTGCGTCAGACGCTCACCGCGCAGCAGGCGGAGATTCGCGGCGCACTCGCGCAGTTGCGTTGACGCGCCACTCCACCGCCATGATGCGGATCGAGTCGGTGTAGTCGACGATGCCGAGCTTCGTCGCCTCGCGGAACATCGGCGAGCGGAGCCGCGCATTGAGCACGCGGCGCCTTCCTTCGGCAATGCGCGAGGTCGAGATCGTCAGCGAGTCATCGTCCTGCCGCAGATAGATGAAGCCGTTCGACACGTGCGACGAGAGCGCGCGAAAGACGTGCTCCGGAAGAATGAAAACGCCGTTCTGACACACGACGTACTGCGGCTCTTTTGCATCCATAATTGACTCGATGATCGTTACGGCTCGACTGACGTTCTCGGCAGCCCATCGCTTGCACAATCCGAACCGTGATGCGGAGTGGAACAAGCGCACGTACGCAAAGTGCGACAACCCGCGCGGGCACGGCCACAACTACGCGCTCGAAGTCAGCGTGCGCGGCAAGATCGATCCGGAGACCGGGATGGTCATCGACCTCAAGCGGCTCAAAGACATCATGCGCGAGCGGGTCATCGACCGCGTCGATCACACCAATCTCAACGAAGACGTCGACTTTCTGCGCGGCGTGATTCCGACCGCCGAAAACCTCGCGCGCTGTTTCTGGCAGCAGCTCGCGCCTGCCATTCCGGAAGGGGAGCTGTACGAGCTGACGCTGCAGGAGACGGAGCGCAATTCGGTGCGTTACATGGGAGAGGACGAATGAATTACGACCTCGCGATGATGGCGCTCGAAGGCCTGGCCCGCGCGCCGATGGCCGTGCGCATCGAAGGCGGCCAGGTGGTGATCGAAGCGGAAGCCGCCTCGTTCAAAGAGCTCGCACGTCTCTGCCTCCTCCTCGGCGGGATGCAGACGTCGTCAGAAGAGTTCGAGCTGCAACCGGGAGTGCACGTGACGGAAGGGTCGCCGTCCGTGCAGTTGCGGTTGAGAGGCGAGTAGCGAACGTAGGCGCTGGTGGAGCGGCGGGCTTTAGCCCGCCGACCCGTCGCGAGTACCCGGCGGGCTGAAGCCCGCCGCTCCACAGGGTTTCGCTCGATCAGTACTGCAGGACCGAGTGCACGGTCGCACCGGCTTCGAGCTTTTCGCGTCCCGCGAGGAACGCTAGCTCGATGACGGTGGCTGCGCCGACGAGCGTCGCGTCGAAGCCGCGCACGAGATTCATGGCGGCGGCGAGGGTGCCGCCGGTGGCGAGGACGTCGTCGATCACGAGCACGCGATCGCCCGCGCTGACGGCGTCATCGTGGATCTCCAGCGCGTCGGTGCCGTACTCGAGCACGTACTCGTGGCGGCGCGTGGTCCACGGCAGTTTTCCCGGTTTGCGGATGGGGATGAAGCCGGCGCCGAGCTTCTGCGCGACGATGCTGCCGAAGATGAAGCCGCGCGACTCGATGCCCGCCACCATGTTCACGTTCTGCTCGCGAAACGGCGCCGCGAGCAGTTCGCACGTGCGGTCGAGACCTTCCGCCGATCGCAGCAGCGGCGTGATGTCTTTGAAGACGATCCCCGGCTTCGGAAAATCAGGAACGTCGCGGATGAGCGATTGCAGTTGTTCCGCGGTCATTCAGAACTTGACGTCAAAGTCCGGCAGTTTGCCCGAGAACTCTTTCGTCTCCTGATCGATCTGCGTGACCTCGGCGTAGCGCGGGCCTTCGCGAATCTCTTCGATCCATTCGTCGATGTTCTTCTTCTCGCCTTCGACGAGCGCTTCCACGCTGCCGTCGCGATTGTTCTGAATCCAACCCTTGAGTCCCATGCGACGGGCCACGCGCGTCGCATAGAAGCGGTAGCCGACTCC
>DASVRB010000205.1:0-7314 GCA_036388835.1 Thermoanaerobaculia bacterium
CGGGCTAAGAGCCCGCCGCTCCACCAGGACCAACTACTCGTATCGCAGCGCGTCAATCGGATCCAACCGGCTCGCTTTTCTCGCCGGATAAAAACCGAAGAAGATGCCGATCGTGACCGACACCACGAACGCGACCACGATCGCGGTGGGGCTGACGACAATCGGCCATTTCGCGAAGCGCTCGAAGCCGGTGGCGACGCCGACGCCGAGGAGGACGCCGATCAGTCCTCCGAAGACCGACAGGGTCACCGCTTCGAACAGGAACTGCAGGAGGACGTGACGGCCGCGTGCGCCGATGGCCATGCGGATACCGATCTCGCGCGTCCTTTCGGTGACGCTGACCAGCATGATGTTCATGATGCCGATGCCGCCGACGACGAGCGAGACGATGGCGATGCCGAGGAGGAGATAGCGCATCATCGAGACCTGCTGCTGATTCGCGCGCGCCATCTCTTCCTGCGAGCGGAGCATGAAGTCGGCGTCGTTGCCGGGTCCGATGCGATGCCGTTGCCGCAGCAGCGCGTCGATCTGATCCATCGCGTCCTGCACGTCATCGGCCGACGACGCGGAGGCGATGATCATCCCGAGGCGCTGCTGTCCCATGAGCCGCTTCTGCACGGTGGTGTAGGGGGCGATGATCACGTCGTCCTGGTCGGAGCCCATCATGCTGCCGCCCTTTTTCTCGAGCACGCCGACGACGCGGAAGGGGACGTTCTTGATGCGAATGACGGAGCCGACGGCGTCTCCATTCGGGAAGAGGTTGTCATTGACGGTGTTGCCGAGGACCGCGACTTTCGAGCCGGCGCGAATGTCGTTCTCGCTGAAGAAGCTGCCGTCGCTGACGTTCCACGCGCGGATGTTCGGCCAGTCGATGCCGACGCCGAAAACCTGCGTCGACCAGTTCAGCTCACCTGCGACCACCTGCCCCGAGGTGCGTGATTGCGGCGACACGTACGCGCACGCGCTGCATTCGCGCGCGATCGCATTCGCATCCTCCTCGGTGAGCGTCGATTGCGAACCAAACATGCGCGCGCCGCCCTGCGTCGTCGCCCCCGGAATGACCATGATGAAGTTCGAGCCGAGCGCGTTGATCATCTCGGAAACGGAGGCCGCGACGCCCGCTCCGATCGCCACCGACACGATCACACACGCCACCCCGATGACTACGCCGAGGGCCGTGAGCAGCGAGCGCATTTTGTTGCGCGCGATCGATTTCAAACCGACGACAGTGATGTTCGCGAGACGGATGAGGGATACGCGCATGTGGGGTTTCTCCGGTCTGCTTGTCATGCCGAGTGAAGTCGAGGGATCTGGGCGGGCGGGGCGCGATGCACATGCCTGCCGCCCCTCCCGCCCAGCCCCACGACTACGCTCGGGGTGACGATTGGTGCTACTTGCTCACTGGCTTCACCGGCGCCTCGATCCCGCGCCGTTGTACGCGCACCTGCTCGACGCGTTCGTCCTGTTGAATGAGGCCGTCGCGCACGGTGACGACGCGTTTTGCGTGCTGCGCGATGTCAGGTTCATGCGTGATCAGGACCACCGTTTTTCCTTCGTCGTTCAGCTCCTGAAAGATGCCCATGATCTCGACGGATGTTTTCGAGTCGAGATTGCCGGTCGGCTCGTCCGCGAGCAGGATCGCCGGGTTGGTCACGAGTGCGCGGGCGATGGCCACGCGCTGTTGCTGACCGCCGGAGAGTTGCGATGGATAGTTGCCTTCGCGGCCTGCCAGTCCGACGCGATGCAGTGCCTCGCGTGCGGCGTCGTGGCGCTGTTTTTTCGACATCGCGAGGTCGCCGTACAGCAACGGCAGCTCGACGTTCTCCATTGCCGAGGTGCGGGCGAGGAGATTGAAGCTCTGGAAAACGAAGCCGATCTTCGCGTTGCGGATGATGGCGCGTTGATCGCGGCTCAGCGAAGACACATCCGCGCCGTCGAGCACGTACGAGCCGTCGGTGGGACGATCGAGGCAGCCGATGATGTTCATCAGTGTCGACTTGCCGGAGCCGGACGGCCCCATGATCGCGATGAACTCGCCCTTTTCCACGCGCAGGTCGACGCCGTCGAGCGCGCGCACGTCCACCTCGCCGAGGTGATAGACCTTCGTGAGGGCGCGAATGTCGATGACGAGCGACGTCACTACGGTCTCCGGTTGCCGCGACCGCCACCGCCGCCGGGACCGCCCTGGCCGCCCATCGGCGGCGGACCTTCCACCTTCGACGTCGCCACGCCGACCACCACCGAATCGGTCTCTTTGAGTGCGCCGGAGATGATCTGCGTGAAGCGGCCGTCGCTGATGCCGGTGCGCACTTCGACCGGCGTCAGTTTGTTCTCGGGGCCGAGCAGATACACGGTCTGCGCTTTCTTCGCGCCGCCGCGGCGGCCGCCCGGCAACTGCGCGGCGGCGCCTCCCGGTCCGCGTCCTTCGCCGCTGCGCGCGGCGCGCTGCATCGCATCGCCGCCGCCGCCGCCGCCGCCGCTCGTTTTCTTCTCGTCGTTGTCGTCCGACGGCGGCTTGAATCGGAGCGCGGCGTTCGGAACGCGGAGGACGTTCTCGACCGACGCCACATCGATATTGACGTTCGCCGTCATCTTCGGCCGCAACCGTCCCTCGGGATTGGAGACTTCGAGGATGACCGGATACGTGACGACGTTCTGGTTCACCAGTGCGTTGTAGCGGATCTGCGAGAGCCGGCCGCGGAACTCTTCATCCGGGTACGCATCGACGTTGAAGCGCGCCACCTGTCCGACCTTCACGCGGCCGATGTCCGACTGATCGACGTCCGCCTGCACCTGCATCTTCGTCAGGTCCTGCGCGATCTGGAACAGCGTCGGCGCCTGGAACGACGCGGCCACGGTCTGGCCGACGTCGTACTGACGATCGACCACCACGCCGTCGATGGGAGAGATGATCTTCGTGTACTGCAGGCTCGTCATGACCTGATTCAGCGCGGCCTGCGCCTGCGCGGTCTGCGCGCGCGCCGACTTCCACTGCGACTCGGCGGAATCGACGTCAGCCTGCGAGGTGAGTCCGCCTTCCATGAGACGCCGTTGACGGTCGTAGCGGATGCGCGCGTCGTCGGTCTGCACCTGCGCGCGAGTGAGGTCCGCGCGCCGCTGTTCAACCTGTGCTTGGAATGGAGTGGGGTCGAGCTCCGCGAGAAGCTGACCTTTCTTCACCGTGCTGTTGAAGTCGGCGTAGAGCTGCGCGATGACGCCGGACACCTGACTGCCGACCTGCACGGTCGTGACCGCGGACACGGTTCCGGTCGCCGTGACCGTCATCGTGACGGTGCCGCGGCTGACTTTTTCGGTGCGGTATTGCTCTGCTTTTTTTGCGCGGTTGCAGGCGAGAAGAGTGAAGGCCAGCAACAGCGGTGTGATGTGGCGTCGCACGTTCAAAGGAGGGTTCCTCTCTTCGTTGAAGCGCGCGGGAGTCTATCGTATGCTTCCCGCCCACTTTTCGAGGTCTTAGACAGCAATGGCCCTTTTCTCCAAAGATCCCGCACCTGCTTCAAAGTCCGACATCCGCGTCGGTTCCGCCGTTCCGGCGGGCGGGACATTCGTCGGTCCCAACATCACGATCGAAGGGACGATCACCGGTTCGGAACCGATGACCATCGAAGGCACGATTCGCGGCCGCATCGATCTTGCGAGCGACGTGCGCATCGGCACGAAGGCGCGCGTCGAAGCGACGGTGCACGGCCGCAACGTCACGGTCGAAGGAAAGCTCACCGGCGACATCTCGGCCGATGAGCGCGTCGAGCTGGTCGCGACCGCAACGGTCGACGGCAACATCAAGGCGCCGAAGATCGTCGTAGCCGAGGGGGCGAAATTCCGCGGCAGCGTCGACATGGGCTCGCACGTGCCGAAGGAAGACGCGCACACACCCGGCGCAAAAGCGAAATAGAAGAATGTTGTGGAGTGGTGGGCATCCGCCCGCCGGCCGATGGACTGCACGGCGGGCTGAAGCCCGCCGCTCCATTTTTTAACGGAGGTAAAAATCATGTCAGCAACGGAAACGAACACCTTTTCGCGCGAGTACAAGCTCCGCGAGACGCGCGAGTACACGAACTACATCAACGGCAAATGGGTGAAATCGGAGACCGGCAAGGCCTTCGAAAATCGCAACCCTGCAAATGACGACGATCTGGTCGGTTTGTTCCAGGACTCGAACGCGGCCGACCTCGACGCGGCCGTCGAAGCGGCCTCGAAGGCGTACGAAAAATGGCGCCTCGTCCCCGCGCCGCTGCGCGCCGAGTATCTCTACAAAGTCGGCGACATCCTGAAGCGCCGCAAAGACGAGATGGCGCGCGAGATGACGCGCGAGATGGGGAAGGTCGTCGCCGAAACGAAAGGCGACATTCAGGAAGCGATCGACATGGCTTTCCTGGCGGCCGGTGAAGGCCGCCGCCTCTTCGGCGTGACCACTCCGTCCGAGCTCTCGAACAAGTTCAACATGGCGGTGCGCATGCCCCTCGGCGTGGCCGGTCTCATCACGCCGTGGAACTTCCCGATGGCCATTCCGGCGTGGAAGGGCATGGCCGCGCTGATCTGCGGCAACACGGTGGTCATCAAACCGGCGTCGCAGACACCGCTTTCGGTCGTCCTGCTGACCGAGGCGTTCGAAGAGGCCGGATTGCCGGCCGGCGTGTGGAACATGGTCACCGGCGGCGGCCGCGAAGTCGGCGAGCCGATGCTCACGCATCCGAAAATCCGCGTGATCTCGTTCACAGGCTCGACCGAAGTCGGCCGCCACATCAACACCACCTGCGCGCCGCAGTTCAAGCACGTCCATCTCGAGATGGGCGGCAAGAACGTGATCATGGTCATGGATGACGCCGACGTCGATCTCGCCGTCGACGGCGCGCTGTGGGGCGCATTCGGCACCACCGGCCAGCGCTGCACGGCCGCCTCGCGCGTGGTGGTGCACGACAAGGTGTACGACCAGTTCGTCGAGAAGCTCGCCGGCCGCGCGAAGAAGCTGCGCGTCGGCAACGGCCTCGATGAGAAGGTGGACATGGGGCCGAGCGTTTCGGCCTCACAGCTCCAGACCGTCGAGAAATACGTGCAGATCGGCAAGGAAGAAGGCGCGACCGTCGTCTCGGGCGGCAACGCGCTGCGCGAGAGCGAGTACGGCAAAGGCTACTTCCACGAGCCGACTGTTTTCGCGAACGTCAAGCACGACATGCGCATCGCGCAGGAAGAGATCTTCGGACCGGTGACCGCGGTCATCCGCTGCCACTCGCTCGAAGAAGCGATCTCGATCGGCAACGGTGTCAAGTACGGCCTCTCGTCGTCGATCTACACGCGCGACGTGAACAAAGCGTTCGTGGCGATGCGCGACATGTACACCGGCATCTTCTACGTCAACGCCCCGACCATCGGCGCCGAAGTGCACCTCCCGTTCGGCGGCGTGAAAGAGACCGGCAACGGCCATCGCGAAGCAGGCGTCGCCGGCATCGACGTCTTCACCGAGTGGAAGTCGATCTACATCGATTACTCCGGAAACCTGCAGCGCGCGCAGATCGATACAGAGCTCTAAGCGGCTCGAGGTGGAGGACAGGCAATCCTGCCTGTCCGTAATCACCCGGTCATCCTGAGCTTTAGCGAAGGATCTCAAAATGCGACGGCCGTCGCGGCTGAGATCCTTCGCTAAAGCTCAGGATGACGAGAATCGAGTGGCCCTCGGTTCTTCGTCGCGACTGGAGGACAGGCAATGCTACCTGTCCTCCGTTCTTCGTCGCGAATGCGGGACGGGCAGGATTGCCTGTCCTCCACCTGACGCGCTGCGTTGTCAGTGATCAGTTGTCGGTTGTCTGTGGTGTATCGTCAGGCCGAAAGCCGCAGACAACTGACAACCGACAACTGACGACATGCACAAAGCAATCGCCGCGATCGCGCTCCTCCTCGCGCTTCCCGCCTTCTCCCAAACCACCGACCAGACCGCGACCCGCATCATCGATCACGTGCTCGAGAGCGCGAACGGGCAGGGGTGGGAGACGCTTGCGCATCTGACGGACAACATCGGGCCGCGGCTTTCGGGGTCGCGGGGTGCGGAGCTGGCGGTGCGGTACACCACGGCGCGGTTTCGGGAGTGGGGCGTCGACGTTCGCAATGAACGGGTGATCGTGCCGCACTGGGTGCGTGGCGCGGAGCGCGGTCGCCTCGTGTCGCACAACGACCAGCAGCTCTCATTGACGGCCCTCGGCGGCAGCGTGGCGACGCCGGCCAGCGGCATCACGGCCGAAGTCATCGAGGTGACGTCGTACGAACAGCTCGCGCAACTCGGGCGCGCGAACATCGCGGGGAAGATCGTCTTCTACAACTCCGCGATGGACATGCAACTCGTGGAGAGCGGGCGTGCGTTCGAGGCGTATTCGAAGGCGGTGATTTTCCGCGGCATCGGTGCGAGCCGCGCGGCGGAGCTGGGGGCGGTCGCGGCAGTGGTGCGCTCGGTGGCCACGGCGTCGCTGCGGACGCCGCACACCGGATCGCTGCGCTACCTCGACAACATCGCGAAGATTCCTGCGGCGGCGCTGGCAACGGAGGATGCGGAGCTCGTGCATCGCCTGCTCGCGAAAGGAGAGCGCGTGCGGATGAACCTCGTTCTCACGCCGCGCACGCTCCCCGACGTCCCCTCGGCGAACGTGATCGCGGAGATCCGCGGCAGCGAGCTCCCGGACGAGATCGTGCTGATCGGCGGCCACCTCGATTCGTGGGACCTCGGCACCGGCGCGATCGACAACGGCTCCGGCGTCTCGATGGTCATGGAGACGATGCGCGTGCTGAAAGAGCTCGGCATCCGTCCGCGCCGCACCATTCGTGCCGTGCTGTTCATGAATGAAGAGAACGGACTGCGCGGCGGAAGGACGTACTTCGAGAACGCCGCAAAGCGCGAAGAGCTGCATCGCCACGTGGCGGCGATCGAGAGCGACGCGGGAGCGGCGCCGCCGGTCGGCTTCATCGCCACTCTCGAAGCGAGCGAGCTCGCGCGCGTGGAGTCGCGGATGAAAGTGCTGGCGCGCATCGCACCGATGTACTTCGAGAGCTCGCGGCAGACCGGCGCCGACACCTCACCGCTCACCAATGCCGGCATCATCGGCTTCGGCCTGGTGCCGAATCCGCGGCACTACTTCGACTACCACCACACCCCGGCCGACACGCTCGACAAAGTCGACCCGAAAGCGCTCGCGCAGAACACCGCCGCGCTGGCGGCGCTCGCATACGTGCTCGCGCAGGACGGGCTGTAGGCCGCCCGCCCCTCCCTTCCGTCATCGTGAGCGTGAGCGAAGGATCTCAAAATGCGACGGC
>DASVRB010000206.1:0-13318 GCA_036388835.1 Thermoanaerobaculia bacterium
GGCGACGCCCAGTCGCCGCTTTTCCTCCGACCGCACATTCGTTGCCTGACGGAGTGAAAGCGGCGACTGGCGTCGCCGCACTCCAAATTACTGCGGTGCGCCGAACAACATCGTCTCGATCTGTTCGCGCGATTGCGTTGCGAGCGTTTCCTTCGCTTTCAGGCCGAGGTTGGTGGTCTCGATCGGAGTGCCGACGCGGACGGTGACGCGGCCGGGGGTGACGCGTCTCGCGCCGACGCGGAAGACGTCGAATGTGCTGTCGATCGCTACCGGGACGATCGTCTTTTCCGACTTGATCGCGAGCAGGAACGCGCCGCGTTGAAAGGGGCGGAGCGTCCGTTCGCGCGAGCGTCCTTCTTCGGGAAAGATCACGATCGTGTTCCCTTTGCGGATGCGATCGGCGGCGAGGTCGAACGACTTCACCGCAGTGCGGCGGTTTTTGCGGTCGACCGGGATGAAGCCGGCGCGGCCGATGGCCCAGCCGAAGATCGGCACTTTGAAGAGGCTTGCTTTGGCCATGAAGCGCACCGGCTGCGGAATCGCCGCGACGATGCACGGGATGTCGAGATAGCTGTAGTGATTCGCGACCAGGATGTAGCGTTTGGCGGGATCGAGGTGCTCGACGTTTTCCGTGTGCAGGTCGATCCCGGCGGCGGCGACGAGCAGCTTGCCCCAGACGCGCACGATGCGGTCGATCAGCGGTGAAGTCGATTGCACCATCGCCACCGCAATCGTGGCCAACGCCAGCGGGATGGTGACGAATACTGCGGCCAACGCGAGCCAGAGGGTGCGCAACATCGCCGCGCATCATAGCGACTAGACCGCGGCTTTGATCCGCTCGATCTGCGCGAGGTGTTTCTCGTCGTGATTGACGAGCCGTTCGGCCGCGGCGCGCACGGTGATCGGGCCGTATTGCGGATGGATTCCGCCGCGATCGAGCTCTTCTTCCGTCAGCCGCGAGAGCAGGGCGATGTTGTGCGCGCGCTGAAAACGAAAGTTCTCGAGCAGCTCGGCAACGGTCTCGCGACGATGCACGCGCTCGACCCAGGCGTTCTGATCGAGTGCCGCGAGCGGCGTCTCACCCGCACCCGCAACGATGGTGCGAATGCGCACGGCGTAGACGAGCTCGAGATCGCCGAGGTGCGCGATGACGTCGGCAACCGACCAGCCGCCGTCGCGTTCGGGCAGATGCCGCGACGATTCAGCGGCCCCTTCCGTGGCGAGCGTCAAACGTTGCGGAAATGAGCTGAGACGGTCGAGCAGATCGCGCATGGCTGCCTACAATACGACGAAGCCGCACGATCGAACCGAGACCTCTTGTGACTGCCGTTTTGATCTATCACGCGCCGATCGATTTCGACGCCGTGCTCGCGTGGCTCGGCGCGCGTGCGATTCCCGGCATCGAGCGGATCGAGGCAGGCACGTACATCCGCGGCGACGTGCGCGTGTGGCACGAGCAGAACGAGGTCCGTACGAACGGCGATGAAGCGCGCGTGCGGCGCCTGTTCGATCTCGATTTCGATCCTGCACCGATGCACGCGCTGTTTGCGCGCGACGAGATGCTCGCGCCGCTGTTGCGCAAACGGCCGGGCGTGCGCGTGCCGGGCGCGTGGGATCCGTTCGAGCTCGCGGTCCGCGCGATCGTCGGCCAGCAGGTGAGCGTCGCCGGCGCGCGCACGATCCTCGGCCGCATCGCCGCGGAGCACGGCTTCGATCCGGCGGTACTGGCCGAGGTCACGCTCGGCGGTATGCCGCGCACACGTGCGGAGACCATTCAGAGACTCGCGCGTGCCGTGCTCGATCGCGAGGTGATCCTGCAAGTGGAGGACAGGCAATCCTGCCTGTCCCGTTCTTCTCTCCCGAATGAGAAGGGGGACAGGGAGGATTGCCTGTCCTCCACTCTCACTGCCATTCGAGGTATCGGACCGTGGACGGCGAATTACATCGCCATGCGGCTCGGCGAGCGCGATGCCTTTCCCGCGGGCGACCTCATCCTGCGCCGCAATGCCGGCAATCTGACGGAGCGCGCGCTCCACAGACGGGCCGAGGCGTGGCGGCCGTTTCGCGCGTATGCCGCCATGCTGCTGTGGATGGGCTGAGCTACAATCGACGCCTCGCAAAAAATGGAATATCCCCTGCCAGAGGTGCCTCGCTTCTGAACACGACATAAGGAGATCTGTGTGTCCGAGACCCTGATCGCGGCGGAAGCCGCAGACGCTGTGGGCGCGGGGCAGGAACCGATCGTCAACGACTTGACCATTCACGTCGCGACGGTCAACGGTTCCGGCTCCCAATCTTCGAACAACGTTCTGATGCGCTCGATCTTTCAGATGGGCGTCCCGGTCAGCGGGAAGAACATGTTCCCCTCGAACATCGCCGGTCTTCCGACGTGGTTCACGATCCGGGCGAACAAGGACGGCTGGATCGGCCGCAAGAAGGAAGTCGATCTGATGGTCTGCATGAACGCGCAGACCGCGCGCGAGGACGTGGAAGGGCTCACTCCCGGCTCGCTCTGCATCTACGACGCGCCGCTCAACTGCAAGGCCATTCGCGACGACGTGCTGTTCTTCGAAGTGCCGTTCGCGAAGCTCGCGGCCGACCTCTCCGAGGACTCGAAGCTGCGCAAGCTGCTGACGAACATGATTTACGTCGGCATCGTCGCGGAGCTCCTCGGCATCGAGCGCGCCGAGCTCCTGACCGCGCTCGACAAGCAGTTCAAAGGAAAGAAGAAGGCCATCGACGCGAACGTGGCCGCGATCGACAAGGGCATCAACTACGCGAAGCAAAACCTGCCGCGGCAGAACCGCTGGCGCGTCGAGCGGATGAACGCCACCGAAGGAAAGATCATCATCGACGGCAACGCCGCCGCGGCGATCGGCTCGATCTTCGGCGGCGTGACGGTGGTGACGTGGTATCCGATCACACCGTCGTCGTCGCTCTGCGAATCGATCATCGATTACGCGAAGCAGACGCGCATCGAGGAAGACGGCCGGGCCACGTTCGCGGTCGTGCAGGCCGAGGATGAACTGGCCGCGGTCGGAATGGTCCTCGGCGCCGGCTGGGCTGGTGCGCGCTCCATGACCTCCACCGCCGGTCCCGGCATCTCGCTGATGGCGGAGTTCGTCGGCCTCGGCTACTTCGCGGAATTGCCGGGCGTGATCTGGGACATTCAGCGTGTCGGACCGTCGACCGGACTCCCGACGCGCACTGCACAAGGCGACGTGAATCAGGTCGCCTACCTTTCGCACGGCGACACGCAGCACATCGTGCTCATCCCGTCGAGCGTCGCCGAATGCTTCGACTTTGCGATCGAGGCGCTCGATCTCGCCGAAGAGTTTCAGACGCCGGTGTTCGTGCTCAGCGATCTCGATCTCGGGATGAACAACTGGATGTCGGATCCATTTGAATATCCGACGAAGCCGATCAAGCGCGGCAAGGTGTTGACCGCGGAAAAGCTCACCGAGCTCGAAGGGAAATGGGGTCGCTACGACGACGTCGACGGCGACGGCATTCCGTGGCGCACGCTGCCCGGCACCGACCATCCGTTCGCGTCGTACTTTACGCGCGGCTCCGGGCACGACGCGCAGGCGCGCTACTCCGAAAAACCGCAGGATTACAAAGACACGGTCGATCGTCTGGCGAAAAAGTACGAGACCGCGAAGCTGTTCGTGCCGAAGCCTGTCGTCGACGTTCGCGACGGCGCAAAGATCGGCTTCATCGCCTACGGCACCACGACCTGGGCGCTCGAGGAATCGCGCGATCAACTGCGCCGCGAGCGCGGCGTGGAGACGAGCTACTTCCGCCTCCGCGCGCTGCCGTTCACCGAAGAGCTGAACGACTTCATCGCCACGCACGACCGCATCTACATCGTCGAGCAGAACCGCGACGGACAGATGGCCGACATGATCCGTCTGCACGTCGGCGAGGATCAACGCAAGCTGCGCAAGATCCTCCACTACACCGGTCTGCCGTGCGACGCGCGGACGATCACCGATGCAGTCCTGAAGATGGAATCGACGGTCGAGCTGCCGGAGCCGCTGCTGCTCGTACGCGCCGAGGCGAAGCTCACGGCTGGAACCATTGCGATGAACGCCGCCGCTGCGCCGCAGCGCGCGGTGCGGGCGGAGGATTGATCATGGCTGACAGCACACTGAAGATCGGTACCGGCGAAGCAATCAAAGAAAACCGCCTCGGCCTCAAAGCCACCGACTACCAGGGCGGCAAGTCGACGCTCTGTGCGGCGTGCGGACACGACGCGGTGTCGAATCAGATCGTGCGCGCGTTCTTCGAGATGAGCGTGAAGGCGGAGAAGGTGGCGAAGTTCTCCGGCATCGGCTGCTCGTCGAAAACGCCCGCCTACTTTCTGCAGCGCTCGCACGGCTTCAATTCCGTGCATGGCCGCATGCCGGCGGTGGCGACGGGCGCGATGCTCGCCAATCACACGCTGAAGGCGATCGGCGTCTCCGGTGACGGCGACACGGCCTCGATCGGCCTCGGCCAGTTCATGCACCTCGTCCGCCGCAACATTCCGATCATCTACATCATCGAGAACAACGGCGTTTACGGACTCACCAAAGGGCAGTTCTCCGCCACCGCGGACGAGGGCTCGAAGCTGAAGACCGGCGTGATCAACGACATGCCGCCGATGGACCTCTGCGCGCTCGCGGTGCAGCTCGGATGCGGTTTCGTCGCGCGCGGATTTGCCGGCGATCCGAAGCAGATGGTGAACATCCTCAAGGCCGCCATCGCGCACGACGGCACGTGCGTCATCGACGTGATCTCGCCGTGCGTGACGTTCAACAATCACGAGGGCTCGACCAAGGGCTACACGTATTCGAAAGAACATCAGGAGCTGCTGCACCAGATCGGCTTCGTCCCCGAATACGAAGAGATCACGGTCGACTACGAGCCCGGCACGGTGCGCGAAGTGACGATGCACGACGGCTCGACGATCCTCCTCAAGAAGCTGGAAGAGGATTACGACCCGAGCGTCCCGATCGAAGCGCTGCAGCGCCTCCACCGCGCCGCCGACGCCGGCCAGATGCTCACCGGCATCGTCCACCTCCGCCCCGAGAAAAAGAACTTCCTCTCGCTCCTCAACATCGTCGACGAGCCGCTCGCCACGCTGCCGCTCGAGCGCACCCGCCCGCCGAAGGAGAAGCTCGAGAAGCTGATGCGGGATTT
Source organism: Thermoanaerobaculia bacterium (assembly GCA_036388835.1). GTDB lineage: Bacteria > Acidobacteriota > Thermoanaerobaculia > Gp7-AA8 > Gp7-AA8 > QHVT01. The sequence goes on from DASVRB010000206.1 coordinate 5,185, forward strand.
GATGTAGCAGCGCGCGGCGGCGCGGGCTTTAGGCGTTGGGCTTTGGGCAAATGGGGTGCGTCGTCTTGCGGGGCGACGCATCTCGACGCCGAGTGGCATTCAGGCGACGCGCCCCGAACGCCTAACGCCCTTGTCACCGCTTCTTCAACGCCTGCAATCGCGATTTGGCCTGCTGGTTTTCGGCGGTGATTTTGAGGACGTCTTCGTAGCAGGTCTGGGCGCGGCTGATCATGCCTTCGCTCTTGTACAGATCGCCGAGGGAGATCATCGCTTCGACGTTGTTCGGGTCGATCGAGAGCGCCATCTGGAAGCTCTCCGCGGCATCGCGGCGCCACTTCGGATTGCGCTCCTGACAGGCTCCGAGGAGCTGCCACGCCTCGGCGTGATCGGGGACGTAATTCACGGCCTGCTTCAGCAAAACGATCGCGCCGTAGTAGTCGCCGCGCAGCGTCAGTTCTTTGGCGCGATTGAAGTTCTGTTCGGCGATGGAGCGCTGCGTGAGGCGCTGTTGCAGCGACGCCGCTCCTTCGCCCGAGCCGCGCGAGTGAATCAGCTTGTCGTACGCGCCGCGGCGTACCGGATCCTTGAGCGTTTCGGCCGCTTCCTCGAGCCGGCGCTCGATCGCGGCGATCGACTCGCGCACGACCGGCGGAAACGTCGACGGCTCGAAGCGCTTCTTCATCTCGTCGTACGCGTTGATGACCTGCGAGCGGGTGGCGGCGCGCGGCACGTCGAGCACCTGGTAGTGATCGAGCGACGGCAATTGCCGCGACAGCGCGACCGCGCGCAACGAGCGCGGATCGCTCGAGCCGATGGCCGCGAGCAGCTCGAGGTCGCGCTGCATGTCGGCGAAATCGTTGGCGCTTGCAGCTTCGACCCGCTCCTCGACCGGCGCGTAAACACCGAGAACCAGCATGGCGATGACGACTTTCGCGACCGCCACCGACTGGCCGCCAAAACGTTTGAGCAAGGTCTCGATCGAGGCCGGCTCGGTCAGCGACGCGGCGATGCTCCGCTCCTGTTCCGTGAGCGGCAGCGACTCGATGTTGAAGCGGCTGTTGCGCGCGAGCTGGACCTCGCGTTTCAGATCGCCGAGGGAGCGGCGGAGGACGAGACCATTCGTGATCGAGCGGATGCCCTCCACCAGCAGGGCCGCGGTCGACTGCAGGAAAACGCGCTTGTCCGGCGCGAGCGGATCGTCTTCGGTGAACGCGGCCGTTCCCTCATCGAGCGCGAACAGCGGGAGGAACTGGCCGATCAGCCATTCGCGCAGCAGCGTCTGCCGCGCCGACATGTCGAGGAGCCCCGATTCGTGAACGCGCGCGACGACGTCGTTCGGATCTTCGCCGAACAGTTGCCGCGCCCGATCGGCCGCGATCGCCCCTTTCCGGACCAGAAAATCGCCGAGCGAATCGGACGGGTCCGCCGACGCCGCCATCACCAGCTCTCCCTGCGACCAGTAGAGAACTTTGCGAAGCGGCGGCCGGAGCAGCGTCAGGTAGCCGGTCTTCCGGTTCTGCAGGATCTCGCCCGCGATCACCGCAAACGGCGTGATCTCGATCCGCTCCAGACTCACGTTTTTTTTATCCTCGGCTGACGCTTTTAGCATATTCGTGACCAACTGGAGTGACAGCTTCCGCTGGCACCTGAAATGCGTTTGGCACGGGAGGAGTTGGCAATACTCCGAGCACGCCGATGAAAAAACCGATGAAGTCGTTCCTGGTCCTGCTGGCATTTCTTTCCTTCGGCAGCACCGCGATTGCGCAGGATTTCCCCACCGAGCCGCACGAATTTCTCCTCGCCAAGCTGGCCGCCGAGGAGGGCCGCTACGACGAAGCGCTGAGCCGCATCGAGCGCGTCATCAGCAAAAACCCCGGAAACCCGGTCCTGCTCTACGAGCGCGCGATGATGCTCATCGACGCCGGCAAGGTCGATCGCGCCACCGAGGAGATGCGCGAGATCCTCGCGAAGAACCCCGAGTTTTACGAAGCGAACCGGGTCCTCGGCCGACTGCTGCTCGACCGCGCCGGCGCCGACCGCGCGAAGATCGAGGAGTCGCTCCGCTTCCTGCAGGCCGCGTTCAAGTCGAATCCGGAAGACCTCTCCATCGGCGTGACGGTGTCGCAGATCCTCCGCTCCCTCGGCCGCAACGCCGAGGCCGAGCGCATCCTCGCTGCCATGGTCGAACGGATGCCCGACCAGCGCGCGCTCAACTTCAATTACGCGCAGGTCCTGACCACGATGGGCCGCGGCAATGAATCGAAGAAGTATCTCGAGCGGACCGTCGCCATCGACCCGACGTTCGGTCCGGCGGTGATGCAGCTCCTCGACATCTACCAGCAGGAGAACGAATGGCGGAAAGCGGCCGAGATCCTCGAGCCGATGGTCGCCGACGATCCGACCAGCGTCGAGCTGCGCCGCCAGCAGGCGTACTTTTATCTCCGCAGCGGTGACGCGCGCGCAGCCCGCGATCGCTTCAAGGCGCTCATTGCGGTCGATCCGAAAGATGCCCGCTCGACGTTCTATCTCGCCGAGGCGCTGAACGATCTCGAACAGTACGCAGAGGCGGAGGTGATTTTCCGCCAGCTCCTCGCGGCCGATCCGACTGATGCCGACCTGATGGCGAGCTTCGCGCTCAGCCTTTCGGGTCAGAAGAAGTGGGACGAGGCGACGCGCGCATTCACGCAGCTCCTCGGCGTGGGCGAACTGCCGGACAACCTGGCCGCGCTCGCACGCACGCAGCTCGCGTTCATCGACGTGCAGAAGGGCAATTACGCCGCGGCCATCGAGACGGCGAAGAACGTCTTCACGTTCCGTGACAAACCGAATCCGCAGGCGATCAACATCGCGCTCGAAGCGCTGCGCAAAGAGAAGAAGCACGCAGAATCGGTCACGCTGCTCGATCCGCTCGTGCAGAAGTTCCCGGACGATCCGTTCCTGAACGCGCGGTACGTCGAATCGCTCACTCGCGCCGGTCAGACCGAAAAGGCGCGCGAGCATGCGACGACGCAGGCGAAACGCGGCACGCGCAACGCGATTGCCATCGCCGAGGCGTACGTGCAGGCGGGCGATACGACGTCGGCCGCGGCGCTGATCCGCTCGTCGATCGAAGCGCGTCCTGACGATCTCGACCTGCAGTTCCAGCTCGGTTCCGTGCTCGAGCGCGCCGGCGATCGCAAGGCCTCGGAAGCGGTGTTCGCGAAGTTGCTGGAGAAAGATCCGAATCACGCGCCGTCGCTCAATTACCTCGCGTACATGTGGGCGGAGAGCGGCGTGAATCTCGAGCGCGCGGAGGAGATGCTGACGCGCGCGGTCGGCGCGGAGCCGAACAACGGCGCGTATGTCGATTCGCTCGGATGGGTCTACTACCGCCGCGGCAATCTGGAGCTCGCCGAGAAGTACCTCACCGAAGCCACCCGTCTGCTGCCGCGCGATGCGACGGTGCACGAGCACCTCGGCGATGTGCTCGCGAAACGTGGCGACATGCAGCGTGCGCTCGCGTCGTACCGCCTCGCCCTCGATCTCGATCCGGAGTCGAAAGACATCGAGAAGATCCGCTCGAAGATCGCGGAGATCGAGCGGAATCGTCCGGGCTCGACGACGCAGCGATGAAGCGCGCCGCGGTTCTGATTCTCAGCCTCGCGCTGTTTGTATCGTGCCGCACGGCGCGTCCCACCGGCGCGCCGATCGCGCCGCTCACCGCCGCCACGGCGGAAGAAGCGGCGCAGCAGCTCCGCGCGCGGCGCGCGAGTTTTTCCGGCGCGCGCAGCCTGATGCGCGTGCGCGCGACGACGAACGGCAACACGCAATCGTTCCGCGCGCAGCTCAATGTCCGCGATGCGCAGCGGATGGAGCTCGTCGCCTACACGCCGGTCGGCACGACCGCGTTGACGCTGAAGGCGAACGGCGATCAGGTCACCACCGATCCTGAAGTGGCGCCGGAGTCGTTCGCGTTTCTGCGCGCCGCGGCATTGACGCCGGCCGAGACGGCGATGCTGCTGCTCGGCCTACCGCCGCGCGACGATCTGCGGGTGACGTACGCGCCGGGCGGGCTCGCCACCGCGAGCGTCGGCGAGCTGAACGTGACGTTCGAGCCGCCGTCGTTTCCGGCGCAACGGGTGATCGTCACGCGCGGCAACGATCGCGTCGAGATCGAGCATCTCGAAGTCGTGCGCTAGCATCCGCGCGTGCAAACGCTCACCACGCGCATCGCGCCGGCAAAGATCAACTGGTCGCTGCGCATCACCGGCAAACGCGCGGACGGGTTTCACGATCTCGAGACCATCTTCCAGACCATTTCGCTGCACGACGAGCTGACCTTTCGTCCCGCCGATGCGTTCTCGCTGACGTGCGACGACGCGAGCATTCCGGTCGACGAATCGAACCTCGTGCTGCGCGCCGCACGCGCGATCGACGCGCCGCCGACGGCGATCGAATTGCGCAAACGGATTCCGGCGGGCGGCGGTCTGGGCGGCGGTTCGTCGGATGCGGCCACGACGCTGCTGACGCTCGGCGCCGGACGTCACGACCTCGCGCGCATCGCGTTGACGCTCGGCTCCGATGTGCCGTTTTTCCTCGTCGGCGGTACCGCGTACGCGACCGGCCGCGGTGAAGTGCTGACGCCGATCGCACCAATGACCGGCATTCCGCTCCTGCTCGTCCTGCCTGAAGAACGCGTGCTGACGAAGGACGCGTTCGCGCGCATCACCCGCTACTCCGAACCGCTCGGCATCGATGCGTACGGGCGCGGCTTCGACACATTTACGAACGATTTCGAAGAGCCAGTCTTCGCGATGCTGCCGCGACTGCGCGAGTTGAAGCAGCGGCTGTACGCATCGGGCGCGACCTTCGCGGCGATGAGCGGCTCGGGCTCCACGCTCTTCGGCGCATACGAAAACGGCGCCGTGCGTGATGCAGCGGCGGCGGCGTTCGGCGATGTGCGGGTGGAGAAGGCGACGACGTAAGTGGAGGACAGGCAATCCTGCCTGTCCTCTCGTCTGTGATCACGAACGTGCGGCGGCGAAAGAGGACAGGCAGGATTGCCTGTCCTCCACTCCTATCTAGGTTCCGGCGACGCTGACATTTTCGAACATCAGCGACGGGCTGCGCATCGAGGAGTACTGGTACGGATCGTTGCCGATGGCGACGAGCTTTTTCCAGAACTCGAGATGGTTGCCGGAGAGGTTCATCTCCGAAAGCGGTTCGGCGATTTGGCCGTCGCGGATGCGGAAGCCGCTCACGCCGACGGAGAAATCGCCGGTACCGCTGTTCGAGTTGCCGCCGATGAAGCTGGTGATGAGCAGGCCGTTTTTCGCGTCGCCGAGCAGCTCTTTCTGCGACTTCGAGCCGAGGCGCCAGGAGAGGTTCGACATGCCGCCGCTGGTCGGCTCCATCTTCAGTTTGCGGCCGTAATACGAATCGACGTAGTAGTTCTTCAGCACGCCGTCCGCGAAGATCGCGCGCGGTTTCGCGGCGATACCTTCGATGTCGAAGCGGCGCGAGCCGAAGCCTTTCGGGACGAGCGGATCGTCGGTGATGGAGACGAGCGGGCTGATCACCGGCTGACCGAGTTTGCCTTCGAGGAACGACCGCTTCTGCTGCAGGTTCGAGCCGGTCAGCGCCGCCGCGAGCATGCCGACGAGACGTCCCGCGGCGCGGTTGTCGACGACGACCATCATCTCGGCGCTCTCACCTTTTTTCGCGCCGAGGCGGCTGAGCGTGCGCTGCGCGGCACGCGTACCGATCGCGGCCGGGTCGCCCACGGAGCCCCAGAAACGCGAGCCGGCGAAGTCGTACTCTTCCGGGCGACGTCCGTCGCCGTCTTTCGCACTGACTTCGCCGCTGATGAAGAACGAGGTGCCGCGGCTCGAGCCCGAGAAGCCGTTCGACGCGACCATCCAGTTCTCGACGAGGTTGGAGGAGAAGGACGAGCCGACGCTCGTCAGCGCCTCCGCGCCTTTGACCGCGCGCGCGGCATCGCCGACCGCTTTGGCGACTTTGCGCGCTTCGTCGGGGGTGACCTCGCCGTACTTTGGATCTTCGAGCTGCAGGTCGGCGTTCGACTGGCCGTTGTAGAGCGAAACATCGGGAAGCGCGCGGAACGGATCGGGCGCAATTGCACGCGCGACGACGATCGAGTCGCCGATGAACGTCTTCAGCGCCTCCGGGCGCAGGTCGCTGGTCGACACGCTGGAGTAGCGGCCGTCGACGAACAACTGAATGGTGACGCCGCGCGTGGTCGATTCCTGAATCTTCTCCACGCGGCCATCGCGGTAATCGAGGGAGACGTCGCGCACGCGATACGCGCGGGCAGAGGCTTCTTTCGCACCGGCGCTCTTCGCGATCTCGATGCAAGAGTGCGCGACGGCGAGCATGTCCTGGTTCTGATTGGTCGTGGTCATGATCAGCCCTTCTTCTCCGCGCGTCCGCCGACGGTGAGCGACGAGACGCGCACGGTCGGGAGGCCCTGCGAAACCGGGACGCTCTGGCCGTCCTTGCCGCAGGTCCAGCCGCCTTCATCAATCTTCAGGTCGTCGCCGACCATGTCGATCAGCTCGAGCACTTTCGGACCGTTGCCGATGATGTTCACGTCCTTGATCGGCTTGGTGAGCTTGCCGTCTTCGATGAGGTAGCCGTTCTTCACGTAGAACGTGAAGTCGCCCGCGCCGATCTGCACCTGGCCGTTCGTGAACTGCTCGCAGAAGATGCCCTTCTTGATCGAGGCGATCATCTCGTTGCGCTTGTGCGGGCCGGGGAGCATGTACGTGGAGCGCATGCGCGGCAGCGGCGCGTATTCGTAGCCCTGACGGCGACCGTTGCCGGTCGGGTTGACACGGTAGTGCTTCGCGGAGATGGAGTCGTGCAGGTAGCTGGTGAGCGTGCCGTTCTGCACGAGCATGGTCTTGCCGACGGGGTTGCCTTCGTCGTCGACGTTGATCGCGCCGCGCGCCGCTTCCTGCGTCCCTTCGTCGACGATGCTGACGAACGGCTTGGCGACCTGCTTGCCGATCTTGTCGGAGAAGATCGAGACGTTCTTGCGATTGAAGTCAGCTTCCATGCCGTGGCCGATCGCTTCGTGGAGGAGGATGCCGGCGGCGCCGGCGGCCATGACGACCGGCATTTCGCCGGCCGGCGCCTGCGTGGCGTCGAAGAGGATCATGGTCTTGCCGATGACGTCCTTCACGAGACCGTCGAGGCGCTCGGGGGTGTAGTAGTTGAAGTCGGCGCGCGCGGCGCGGTTCGCGCTGTTGTTCTCGCGGCGGCCGTCCTTCTCGGCGACGACGGCGAGGTAGAGCTGGGTCATCGGCTGCGCGTCTTCGACGATGCGGCCGGTCGAGTCGGCGATGAGGATGACGCTCGCCTGATCGTTGAATCCGAGGCTGACCTTCTTCACCCGCTCGTCAGCTTTGAACGTCTTCTCGTTGAGGCCATTGAGCACGGTCAGTTTCTGCGTCGGACGCACATCTTCCCAGCGCACTTTGACCGGGTAGCGATTCGGTTTCTGCTCCATCACTTTGAAGCGCACCGGCGCGTCTTTGGCCGGGCCGTCGGCAATCGCGGCGGCCGTCAGCGCGGCGCGCTTGAGGCCTTCAGCGGTGATGTCTTCGGTGAAGCCGTAACCGGTCTGATCGCCGCGCACGACGCGGACGCCGACGCCGAGGGCGACGTTCGCGGTCGCCTTGTTCACCGCGCCGTCTTCGAGCGAGAGCTGATTGGAGACGCGGTGCTGGAAGAAGACGTCCGCGTAATCGCCCCCCTTCGAGAGCGCCGAGGCGAGCGTGCCGCGGATGAGCTGCTCGGTCACTCCGAAGCGGGCGAAGTAGCCGATACCCGTGGTCGGGCCGTTCTTCGCAAACGCGCTGGAGATGTTGAATAAATCGGAAACCGCCACCGACGCCAATGCGGCAGCGCCTGCGCCAATCACCGTACGCCGGGTAAGGCCCGAAGACTCATCGGCCATAGAAGATCCTCCTGCTCGAGATGTGTGTCCATTGAACGAGTGAACCGGGGTGTTGGTTAGTTACGTACGGGTGAATGTTTTGTTCCACGCGCTCGGGCGCTCGCTTCGCTCGCGGTTGTCGGTTGTCGGTTGTCGGTTGTCTGCGGTTTTTCGCCTGGGCGCGGTCGGGCGGCC
>DASVRB010000207.1:0-2533 GCA_036388835.1 Thermoanaerobaculia bacterium
TGGATGAACGCGGACGCGCGTCGCTCCGAGGAACTCCGAGGAACCCGAGGAACTCCGAGGAAGCGCGCTACAGACATATCTTCCCCAGCACAGTCGGCCGCCCACCCGTCGCGCCGGCGACGTTGGTCACGAGGCCGACTACCGAGTCGTTGGCGATCATCGCCATGGCCATCGCTTCCTTCGCTTCCGACGCTTTGTAGATGAGGAGTTTCTGCTTCGGCATGCGGTCCTTGATCATCTGCACGAGCGTCGGGTTTTTCGCGCCGCCGCCGGCGAGCATGACTTCGTGGACGGGGCCGCGCGGGTGGACGAAATCGCGATACGCGCGGGCGATGCTTTCAGCGGTCAACGCGGTGGCGGTGGCGATGAGGTCGTTGATCGGAACGCCTTCCGCTTCGACGAGGATGCGCCGCGCGTACTGCGTGCCGAACAGCTCGCGCCCGGTCGTTTTCGGCGGCGACATCGAAAAGTACGAATCGGACATCCAGCGGTCGAGCAGATCGTGCCGCACGGTCCCGGCCTCGGCGAGCGCGCCGTCGATGTCGTACGTCTGCTTGCCGTTCGTCGCCACCCACGTCAGCTCGTCGATGATCATGTTGCCGGGGCCGGTGTCGAAGGCGATCACGTCGTCCCAGTTCGCTTTCGGCGGGATGTACGTGACGTTGCCGATGCCGCCGATGTTCTGGATGCAGCGGCCGCGCGATTTGTGGCGCAGCAGGACCCAATCAAAGTACGGCACGAGCGGCGCGCCCTGACCGCCGGCCGCGACGTCGCGCACGCGCAGGTCGCCGACGGTGATGATGCCGGTGCGCTCGGCGATGACGGCCGACTGCCCGATCGCGAACGTGGAGCGCGTCTCGATGGGGTGATCGATCCAGTCGACGTCGGCGTTGACGAGGCTGACGGTCGGATCGTGCCAGATGGTCTGTCCGGCGGACGCGATGAGGTCGACCGAGTCCGCTTTGATCTTCGTTTCCTGCAGCATGCGCAGCACCGCGGCGGCGAACACCTCGCCGAGGATGAAGTCGTAGCGACAGATGTCATCGATGCGCGCGCGCTTCGGGTCGAACAACTCGCGCACGACCGCGCGGATCTTCGGCGGATACGGATACTCGCGGAAATGCTCGAGCTTCACCTGCGCGGTGATGCCGTGTTTCTGGATGCGCACCATGGCCACGTCGATCGCATCGAGCGACGTGCCGGACATGAGTCCGATGATGCGTCGCGAGTACTTCGTCGCGACGTGCATGAGGCGTTCGAGGCTGCTCATAGAAACACCCCCGTTTTGGAGTGCGGCGACGCAAGTCGCCGCTCTGGCTCGCCGCGACGCGAGTCGCGGCATGGCGGCTGCGCCCCCACGAGTGAAAGCGGCGACTGGCGTCGCCGCACTCCAAAAATCACTCGAGCACCTCGCGTAGCGGTTTCTCCGCGAGCAACGCCCGCGCTTCCTCTGCCGAGATTTTCTTTTTGGCGATGACCGTCGCCAGCTTCACGTTTCCATCGGCCTCGCGAATGGCCTGCACGGCCATCGGGCGGAGGACGCCGGCCGCGAGCTCGACCATCCGGACGGCGCGGTTGCGCAGTTTTTCGTTCGTGGCCGGCATGTCGATCATCAGGTTCGAGTAGACGCGGCCGAGGCGGATCATCACGCCGGTCGAGATCGCGTTCAGCACCAGCTTCTGCGCGGTGCCGCTCTTCATGCGCGTCGAGCCCATGATCACTTCCGGACCCGACTCGACGACGATCGGGATGTCGACGTGCTGCGCGAGCGGCGAGGCGGCGACGTTCGTGACGCCGACGGTGAGCGCGCCGAGCATGTTCGCCTTGCGCACCGCGGCCACGGTGTACGGCGTGGTGCCCGAGGCTGCAATGCCGACGATCGCGTCATCGGCGGTGACTTCGCGCGCGACCGTGTCGATGGCGGCGTCTTCATCATCTTCGGCGCCTTCGACGGCTTCGAAATAGGCGCGCTCGCCGCCGGCGATGAGCACGCGGACCAGCGACGGCTCGATACCGTATGTCGGCGGGAGCTCGGACGCGTCGAGCATGGCGATGCGGCCGCTGGTGCCGGCGCCGGCGTAGAAGAGGCGGCCGCCATGGCGAAGGCGTTCGGCGATCTCGTCGATCGCGTGTGCGATGCGGTCCGCTTGTGCTGCAACCGCGCCCGCAACGAGCGCGTCCTGTTCCTGAATGATGCGGACAACGTCGATCGTGGGGCGGCGGTCGATGTCGAGGCTGGCCTCGAGTCGGTCCTGACTCACTCCGCCACCGAGCTTATCATTGCGTCTCTCATGCTCGATCTCGACGGCCTGCAAGTCGCTTACCTCGGCGTAGCGCTCGCGCATTACCTCGACCTCGAGACGGGCGACATCATCGACATCCCGCTCGACGCGGAGCCGCCCGGCGACCCCGAGCGTTTCCTGCGCATTCCGACGCGAACGGAAGAAACGGAAGCCGAGGACCGGCGCCTCTTCGTACCGCTCGTGAAGGTCGTGGCGATGCGCGAAAAGCTCGCCGCGACCGTCGACGACGC
>DASVRB010000208.1:0-1930 GCA_036388835.1 Thermoanaerobaculia bacterium
AACTTCCATTGTTGGGCGTTGGTGGCCGCCGCGCGCGCGACCTATACTCCGCAGCTTCTCACTCACAACGACACCTCGATGTCTTTCGCATCGAGTCGGCGAACGTAGTACAGCGAGCCCGAGGCTTGGCCAACGAGCGCAGCCGGCCGAGCCGGCTCAGGACAACATAATGAATAGCTTCGAATCCGCAGTCGCTCGGATTCTCGTGCCGCTTTCCGAGCTGCTCAAAAAACCCCTCACTCTCATCGATGCAGAGTCACCGGAGGCTCGCAACGGATTCGCGGTGCGACTCGACGTGCCACGCGTTGCCGTGCTCTCCGCCGAGGGCGGGCCGTTCAACGAGGACGAGCGCAAGCTGATCCTCGAGCTGTTCGGCGTCATCCGCCTGGCCGAGGAAAGCGAAGCGCGGTATCAGGAGCTCGAGCATCGCATGCTCGGCCTGCAGCGCGAGAACCTCGACCTCGTGGTGAAGAACCGCATGCTCTCCGAGGTTTCGACGCGCGATTCGCTGACCGGCTTGTACAACCGCTGGTTCGTGATGGAGAAGATCGACAGCGAGATCAATCGCGCGCTGCGGCACGGCTCGCCGATGTCGCTGCTGATGCTCGACCTCGATCACTTCAAGCGTATCAACGACACGTACGGACATCCCGCGGGCGATCAGGTGTTGCAGGCGATCGGGCAGATGCTGCGCGAGAGTTGCCGCGTCTACGACGTGCCGGGACGCTACGGCGGCGAGGAGTTCTGCATCGTGCTGCCGGAGACGAAGCCGGGCAACACGAATGTGGTGGCGGAACGGATTCGCCGCCGCCTCGAGGCGACTGAACTGACCTGCGGCGACGCCTCGGTGGTCGTGACTGCGTCGATCGGAATCGCCGGCATGGAAGCGACCGCGGAGGGGGAAATCCTCAGTCCCGCGGCGCTGATCGATCGCGCCGATCGCGCACTCTACACGGCCAAGAGCCGCGGCCGGAACCGGATCGAGACGTGGCAGCAGGCCTTCCTCGCGTCGGACGATGCAGTGAGTCATTGAACTGGTGAGCCGGATCACCGACACCAGCGCTGTGTCCGTCATACATTCCGCTGCACCAAAATCGGCTGCACCCACTCGGCTGCGCCAAAATCGGGTTACGAGGAAAAAATGCGAATCAAAGTGACTTTCTCTCTTCTATTGATGCTCATTGCCGGCAGCGCGCTCGCCGCGAAACCGACGCTCGGCGTCGCGGAGTTCAAGAACGACACGTCCGCCGGCTGGTGGTCTGGTGGCGTCGGCCGCGAGCTCGCGGGCATGCTCGCGAACGAGCTCGCCGGCACCGGCAAATTCAAGGTGGTCGAGCGCGAGAAACTCGACAACGTTCTCGAAGAGCAGGATCTGGGCGACTCCGGCCGCATCAGCAAATCGACCGGCGCGAAGATCGGCAAACTCACCGGCGCGCAGTACATCGTCGTGGCGACGCTCTCGGCGTTCGAATCCGACGTGAAGAGCACCGGCGGCGGCGTGAGCTTCCGCGGCGTCTCCCTCGGCGGCAAGAAAGAGGATGCCTACCTCGCCGTCGACCTCCGCGTCATCGACACCACCACCGGCGAAGTCGAGTTCACCCGCACCGTCGAAGCGCGCGCCTCCAGCAACGGCCTGAACGTCGGCCTCTACCGCGGCGGCTTCGGCGGCGCCCTCAGCAACGAATCGAAGACCCCCACCGGCAAAGCCATCCGCGCCGTCCTCATGGAGATCAGCGAATACCTCGCCTGCGCCATGGTCGACCAGGGCGACTGCATGGACGAATACGACCAGAAAGAATCGTCCCGCCGCGCAAAGACGAAGAAGGCGATCAAGCTCGATTAAGAGCGACGGAAACCCAAGCCTCGCGCGAGAACAAGCCGGTCCGAAAGGGCCGGCTTCTTTGTTTTTGGGGCGCTTGGCGCGGAGGCG
>DASVRB010000209.1:0-6962 GCA_036388835.1 Thermoanaerobaculia bacterium
AGCCCCGGACGTACGTCCGGGGCTCCGTCGTTTCTGCGGTTAACTGCCTTGGCGGTTACTCGTTGACGTCGATGCGCATCGCGAAGAACGAGCGGTAGACGAACGCCATGGCGATCAGGAAGAACACGACCGCCAGGATGATCGTCCAGTTGCGGCCCGTGTCGGTCCGGCTCATCGCCAGCGCCAGCTCGACGGCCAGGAGTCCGAAGAGCGTGGAGAACTTGATGATCGGGTTCATCGCCACGGAGGAGGTGTCCTTGAACGGGTCGCCGACCGTGTCTCCGACGACGGTGGCGGCGTGGAGCGCCGTCCCCTTCTCCTTGAGCTCCACCTCCACCAGCTTCTTCGCGTTGTCCCAGGCGCCGCCGGCGTTGGCCATGAAGATCGCCTGGTAGAGACCGAAGAGCGCGATCGAGATCAGGTAGCCGATGAAGAAGAACGGCTCGAAGCAGGCGAAAGCGAGCGTCGAGAAGAACACCACCATGAAGATGTTGAGCATGCCCTTCTGCGCGTACTGCGTGCAGATGGCGACGACCTTCTTCGAGTCTTCAACGGACGCTTTGGTGGCACCGATGTCGAGCTTGATGTTCGCCTTGATGAACTCGACCGCGCGATAGGCGCCGGTCGAAACCGCCTGCGTCGCCGCGCCGGTGAACCAGTAGATCACCGCGCCGCCGACGATGAGGCCGAGGAGGAACTGCGGATGGAGGAGTGAGAGCTTCTCGATGTCGGTGGTGAGGCCGTTGGTGAGCATCACGATGATCGCGAAGATCATCGTGGTCGCGCCGACGACCGCCGTGCCGATGAGCACCGGCTTCGCCGTCGCCTTGAAGGTGTTACCGGCGCCGTCGTTCTCTTCGAGGAACTCTTTCCCCTTTTCCCACTGCGGGCGGAAGCCGAAGTCGCGCTGCACTTCTTCGTCGATGCCGGGGAGCGTTTCGATGGTCGAGAGCTCGAAGACCGACTGCGCGTTGTCGGTGACCGGGCCGTACGAGTCGACGGCGATCGTGACCGGACCCATGCCGAGGAAGCCGAACGCGACGAGGCCGAACGCGAAGATCGCCGGAGCGATCATCAGCGCCGCGTCGCCGGTCGGGAAGCCGCCGCTGATCCACGCCGCGATGCCCATCAGGCCGGCGATGGCGAGACCCATCCAGTAGGCCGAGAAGTTACCGGCGATGAAGCCCGACAGGATGTTGAGCGACGCGCCCCCTTCCTGCGAGGCCGAGACGACTTCGCGCACGTGACGCGATTCGGTAGAAGTAAAGACCTTGACCAACTCGGGGATGATCGCGCCGGCGAGCGTGCCGCAGGTGATGATCGTGGAGAGCTTCCACCACATCGTGTTGTCGCCGCCGAGCTCCGGGATCAGGAGGTACGAAACGATGTAGGTGACGGCGACGGAAAGAATCGAGGTGAGCCACACGAGCGACGTGAGCGGCGCTTCGAAATTCATCTTGTCCGCGTTGCCGTAACGCGCGGTCGCGAAGCCTTCGTTGATGAAGTACGAAACGGCCGAGGTCGCGACCATCAGGACGCGCATCACGAAGATCCAGACCAGCAACTGCACCTGCACGGTCGGATCGGTGACCGCGAGAAGGATGAACGTGATCAGTGCGACGCCGGTGACGCCGTACGTTTCGAAACCGTCGGCGGTCGGGCCGACCGAGTCGCCGGCGTTGTCGCCGACGCAGTCCGCGATGACGCCGGGGTTGCGCGCGTCGTCTTCCTTGATGTTGAAGACGATCTTCATGAGGTCGGAGCCGATGTCGGCGATCTTCGTGAAGATGCCGCCCGCGATGCGCAGCGCCGCGGCGCCCAGCGATTCACCGATGGCGAAGCCGATGAACACCGCACCGGCATAGGAGCGCGGCACGAAGAGCAGGATGGCGAGCATGATCATCAGCTCGACCGAGATGAGCAGCATGCCGATCGACATGCCGGCGCGCAGCGGAATCGAGTACGTCGGGAACGGCTTGCCTTTCAACGACGCGAACGCGGTGCGCGAGTTGGCGAAGGTGTTGATCCGGATGCCGAACCACGCCACGCCGTACGAGCCGGCGATGCCGACGAGGCTGGCGATGAGGATGATGATCACGCGGGTCGCGTCGAAGCCGCGCAGGAACCCGAAGTAGACCACCATGATCGCGCCGATGAAGAGCTCGAGCAGGAGGATGAACTTGCCCTGCGTTTTCAGGTACGTCTTGCAGGTTTCGTAGATCAGCTCCGAGATCTCGAGCATCGAGCGATGCACCGGAAGCTTCTTGAGCTGCATGTACATGACGAGGCCGAAGAGCAGGCCGAGGACGCACACGAGCAGGCCACCCATCAGCAGGCGGTCGCCGCTCACGCCGAGGAAGTCGACGCTGCCGAGATCGGGCAGGACGAGGTCGGCCTCGGAACGGTGTTCGGTCGGATGGCCAGCCAGTTTCGATTCGTCGGCAGCAACGGCCGGATCACCAGCCGGATGCGACTCCTGCGCGACAGCCAGTGGGCTGAGCGCGAGGGTACCGATCAGCGCGACAAAAAGTACGCGCATGTACCAGGACTTCATTGTGTTTCCTCCGTGATGGATAGAAGAAGATGACCCTGTGGGGTTTGGGCCACTTTAAGGCGCGCGGATTGTAGCAAAGCGTTGACAGATTTCCACCGGGAGGGAACGGGGGAGGCGGAGACGCGATCGTGCAACCGGCGCAAGCTCGTGGAGCGGCGGGCTTCAGCCCGCCGGGTTCTCGCGAAGACGTCGGCGGGCTAAAGCCCGCCGCTCCACAGGAACGGCTAGCGCTCGACCAGCTCGAGATCCGCCGCGATCTCCAGCGCGAACCTGCCGCGCCCCGTCGAGCTGATCTGCACTTCGGGACATTTCTCGCGGAGGCGGTGACGCAGGAGGATCAGGCGGCTCTCCAGGTTGTCCTTGACCTCAGGTAAGCCGAGGGTGCGGTCGAGGCGCAGTTCGCGATTGGTGAAGGACGTGCGGCCGCCGCGCTTCCACTCGCCGAGGAGCTTCCAGAGAATGCGGCCCGGGACGTTGCGGATGAGGTATTCGTTGTCGAGGAACACCGCGTCGTCGTCGCGGTAGTAGGTGAGCGTGCGGCGCGGACGCGGCGGAATGACGGCCGCCGGAATCGCGGCACGCGGCTGCGGCGGCACGTCGGTCAGCGGCTCGTCCGCTTCGAGCACGCGATCGATCCCGAGCGCGATCTGATTGCCGATGATGCCGAGGTACGCCTCGTCCCATTCGCCGAAACCCATCGGATCGCGGCTTTCCGCGGCGAGCACGCCAATCAGGCGATCCTCGAGCGAGAGCGGAATCACCAGCGCCGACTGCGCGTCCGGCAATCCCGGAAGCGGAATCTCCGGACGCGACGAGCCGCCGTCCGAGAGCACCGAGCGGCGTACCGCACGTCCATAACGAAGGCTTTCATCAAGGCCGCTCATCCGGAGGACGCGCCGCTCGCGCGCGACGGTGCCGATGAACCCTTCGCCCATCGCCACCTCGGCACCGACACCGCCGCCGTACCCGCGGCAGGCGATCGTGACGAGCCGGTTCGCCGGTTCGTCGTTCAGCAGCACGATGGTGTGCTCGAAGCCGAAGTAGACGTCGAGCGCGTCGAGCGTCGCGGCGAGCAGCGTCTCGAGATCGTCCGCGCGATTGATCCGTTCGGACACGAGCTGCAGTCCGCGCAGCTCGGTGCGGAGGCCGCCGACCGACAGTTCCTCGGCTTGCGAGGCCGCGATTGCGGTCTCGGCCAGAAAGCCGTCGACGCGCTCGGCGCGCACGACTTCGAACACGTCGGCGGCGACCAGGCGGAACACCCCTTCCATCCCGGTGTGCGACGCGATCGCCTGAATGCGCATCGACATCGTGTCGAACAGCGCACCGCCTTTCTCGGAACGAAGGAACTTCAGTCGCAGCCGGTACGCCTGGAACGTGACCGGGTCGTAGACCTCGGCCGTGGCATTCGGGTTCTGATCGAGATTGCGGCGCGTTTTGTTGAAGAACTGACAGGAGAGCGCGACGTGCGTGTCGTCGACGAGGTAGACCTGGCTGACGTACGTGACGTTCGGCATGCCGGTGGCGTCACTCGAGGCGACGAGACTCGGAATCACCCCTTGAAAACAGCGCCAGATCGCCGGCAACTTGATCATGCGATCTCGTTCCCCGCTTTCGGCCCGGGCGTCTGGTCGAACACCTGCTCGACCGAGACTTCGATCGCGAATGCCGGCCAGTGCGCCACTGATTTCGTCACGCGCATCGGCAGGCCGATGGCCTCGAGCACTTCCGCGAATTCGTGCAGGCGATGGCGGACGTACGTCTCGTCGGACGGCGGTGCGAGCCGCACGCCGCGCGTCAATCCTTTGATCTGGATCGACTCGTGCGTGAGCGGTCGCGATGCGCTGATGGCCACGCGCCGCGTGGTGGCGACGTTGGCCACCGTCTCCTGCGCGGTTGCCGCGGGGACGTAGACGGTGATGGTCTCGAAGTTGTCTTTGGAGGCGATGGCGATGCCGCGGCAGCAGCTCGGGACGCCGTCGGCATCGACGGTCCCGACGATTACCGACGTGCCGCCATCCGTCCACCCCCGCAGTCGTTCCTGTGACATGAGCGGGGAGATTTTAGGATGTTTTTAGGAAGTTGCGGCACCCGCTGGCGATCACCGGGCCGGCGCGAGCGGCAGGCGCAGCATGATCGGATCGGCGAGCTTCTCGCGCGGCCAGATCTTCCCCTCATCGAACGAGCGCAGCCCCGGATTCGCGATGAACCACAGCTCGTCGCCGATTACCACGCCGGTGGTCGGGAGCTCGAACGCCGGGTTCTTCACCTCGAGCAGCTCGACGCGGTTGCTGTCGGCGCCGACGCGTACGACGCGCGCTTTGCCGAGGACGTTCTGGATGGCGATCAGCGCATTGCCGTGCAGCGCGAGACCGTCGATGCCGTTCAGCAGCACGCCGGCCGCCGGCTCGATGCGCTGCTTCGATTTGTCGGCGAGCGAGACGCGGGTGATGCCGCGGAAGTCGCCGACGTACACATGCTCGCCCGCCGCGACGATGCCGTTCGGAAAGCGAAAGTCGTCGGCCCAGACCTCGAGTGCATTTGCGTCGGGCGCGAGCCGGAAAACCTGATTGCGCGTGGTGTCGGTGATGAGGAGCGTGCCGTCGGGAAGGATGGTGAAGTCGTTGAGAAAGGACGGCTGCTCGGCCGAGCCCTCCTCGATCTTTTTCACGACGTTGCCGTTGCGCAAATCGAATGCGAAAAGGGCCGAACGCCCCTGATGCTCGGGCGCGTGACCGACCATTTCGGGCGCGGTTGCGGAGGCCACCCAGAGCAGGCGGCGCTGCGCATCGACGTGTGTGCCGAGGCCGGCGAGCATGCCGTGCTGCGCCTCGTTCGTGAAGTCGGTCGTGCGGCCCTGGCGATCGACCTTCACCACTTTGCGGTGATAGATGCTCGTCACGTAGAACACGTCATCGACAGGATCGTGCGTGATCCCCTCGGGGATGAGCGTGCGTTGGTTGGCCATCGTGAATGCGCGGCGTGCGTGGTTGACGCGCGGCTCGCGCGCCTCGAGTTTCGCCACGATGTCGCGGAACGCGGTGCTGTTCGAGTTGCGGAACTCGAATCTGCTGACGCCGTGCTCCCATCCGAGCTCGTCGAGCCGCGTCAGCCACTTCACGACGTTTTCGGTGTCGCGGGCGCGGTCGTAATACGTCGCGAGGATGTAGATCCACGGCGTATTCGTCGGCTGCTGCACGAGCGCTTCTTCGAGCTGTTTGATCGCGCCGAGCACCTGCTCGTCCACCTTCGGCGCCGCCGCGGGCGCGGCAGGAGTCGCAGGTGCAGGTGGCGTGACGGTGGAGCAGGCGAGCGTGAGGAATACGAGCAGCAGCACGGTGCGTATCATCGGAACGGAGGGTAGCAATGCTCGGGTTGATCCTTGCTGCAGTGCTGGACGTTCAGGCGAGTGTCGTCATCGAATCGTTGCAACCGAGGCATACGTTCGAGCTCGCGGAGCGGAAAGTCGGGTATGCGCGCGACACGCAGTACGAATACCTCGCCACGTCGAACGGCCTCTATCGCGCGCAACGTCTCGCCGCTGGTCCGCTCGAGTTGATGCCTGCCGCGGGCGCACCGCTGAACGGCGCCGGGGTCGATGCGGATGGCGCGCTGTATGTTTTCCGCGGCCTCTCATGGCACGCGCACTGGGACGCGCCGACGCTTCTGCGCTCCATGGATGCGGGCGTGACGTTCGATGCGTCACCGAGCACGGGGCTGCTCGATTGCTCGCTCGCCCCGCAGTATCCGTGCGGCTATGTGGTGCCGACGCGGATCTCGTTCGGTCACGATCGTATTTTTCTCGTCGCGAGCGACAACCTGATCGTCAGCGGCGACCGCGCTGCAACGTGGAACGTGTTGATCGGCGGCTCGAATGGCCCGACTCCGATCACCTGCCCGACCGCGTTCGAACGGATCGGAGCGCGGCTTCTATACGGCACGGAATGTCCGCTCGACGACGCCTGGCTGGGGGTCGGAACTCTCCGCGACGATCTCCTCGGCTGGCGTGAGCCGCTCCATCGCCTGCAGACCCCGCCGATGGGAAATCGGATGGTGCAGTTCGTCCGGCATGTCGGCGACGGTGTCGTCTTCGCCGGCACGGAAGGCGGTCTGCTGAAGAGCACCGACGGCGGCCTGACGTATCGGTTCGTGATCTACCACCCGCTGAGCGGCGGCACGATCTATCCGTACATCCAGCATCTCGTGCAGCGCGGGCCGCTACTCGTCGCGGGCGGTTTCGACAAGGCGAACGACGCCGGCTATCTGGCGTACTCGACGAATAGCGGGGAGTCGTGGGTCGACGTCTCGCATCTCGTCGGCGCGGAGCACGTCGTGATGCTGGAGCTCGATGCGGCAGGGCGTCTGCTGATTGGCCTCTATCGCGACGCGCGATTCACGCTCGCCGAGG
>DASVRB010000210.1:0-6974 GCA_036388835.1 Thermoanaerobaculia bacterium
TGACGGTCAGGATGACGGGTGGGTGCGGCCGTCGCGGGGGGGTGCGGCCGTCGCGTCTGACTCGTTCCTGTGGAGCGGTGGGCTTTAGCCTGCCGACGTCATTCGATGTCCGGCGGGCTAAAGCCCGCCGCTCCACAAGGGCTTCAATACGGGTCGCGCGACAGCACGCCCTCATTCACATCGACCGTGTAAAACCCGGTCGGCGGCAGATGGCGCAAATCGAAGGAGAGCCCACTCGGCGCGCGCCAGATTTTGAAGCCGCAGTAGGTCAGCGGCCGCCCGGGCAGGGCCCGCTCGGGAAAGTGGTCGCCCAGGACGAAATACGCGGGGCCCTCGCCCACCACATGAGCCATACCGCGGTCGTCGACGAGGATGGCGGTGCGTTCATTGCCGCCAATGCCGAGGAAGTGACCGACCGGCTGTTCGCGCAATTGACGGGCGATGAAGGCCATGAGGCGGCCCATGCGGTTGCGCTGGGCGAAATGGGTGTCGGTAATGACGTGCTCGAGGTCGTTCCAGTCGAAGAAGTCGGTGGTGAAACTGATCTCGTGATTGTAGGGATCGGCGAGAGCGAGCGTCGATTGCGCGCTGGCGTCGGTGCAGGCGTCGTAGGTCGACTTTCCCTGGATGGCCATGCCGGCGCTGGTGCCGCCGATGGCGCCGCCGCGCGCGTACAGTGCGCGCAATTGCGTCTCGACCTCGCTGTCATTGAACAGCTTCACGTAATTGCACTGGTCGCCGCCTGCGAACCAGACGTATTCCGCATCGCGGACCGCATTCACCACTTCCGCACTGACGGCCGACATCCGGTCGGTAATCACAAAGGAAGAAACGGAGTCGACGCCGTTCATTTTCTGCAGGTATTCGTTATAGCCGGCGCCGCCGGAGGCGCGGAGCACGACCACGTCCACTTTCGTGTCGCAATCCGTGCAGCCGCGGATGCGGTCAATGGTCGTCTGAAACCCGGCGTCGACGTCGCCGCCGCCACCGGCCATGTGGATGATCGGTCCATGCAGCGCCGGCTTCACGTCGGCGGGATTGCCGATGTCGAATCGCTGCATCGCCGCGTGCAGCGGCAGCGTCGAAACCAGTAGAAAGAAATAGAGGACAGGCATTGCTGCCTGTCCTCCATTCAGAAAACGATTGTGGCGTCGGTTCAGAACCGCACCCTCGCGCCGAAGCGCAGGACGCGCGGGCTCTGCAACTGCTCGATCCAGTTGTTGTCCTCGATGTCCGGGCCATTGGCGCTGTACATCCGGTTGTCGCGCCAGAGCACCGTGCGCTCGTTCGTCACGTTGAAGAGATCGACCGCGAGATTGAGGGTGAAGCCGCGCGGCAGGCCGAAGTCGCGGGCCAGGCGGAGGTCGAGATTGAAGAGATCGGGCAGGCGCTCGGAGCCGAATTCTTCACTGACCATCACGTCCTTGCTGCCGAGGCCGTCGCGGTTGTTCTGGCGGCGGTAATACGGGATGACATAACCCTCGCGGCCGACCACGGCCGCGCCGACCGTGAAGCCGAGCGGCAGTTCATAAGCCGTATTGAGCGAGTACGACCAGCGCGAATTGATGTAGCCGCCGATGCCGCCGCTCGAGGCGACCACCGCGTCATCGCAACTCGAGCAACTGTCTTCGGAGACGATCGGCGTCGGATCGACGAAGCCGTTATCGCCGACGTGCTGCTTCCAATCGGACAGCGTGATGTTGCCGCGCATCATCCAGCGATTGGCGAGGCGCTTGGTGGCCGTCAGCTCGATGCCGTGATAGGTCTGGTGGTAATCAGGACGATTCTTCGTGACATAGAACACCGGCGCGTCGGTGCCGCTGCGCAGTCGATAATTCGGAACGCTGTATGGCGTCCCGTCCGGCAGCGTGCCGGTTACGTTCGGCGTCCGTGTGTCGGGGACATAGTCGGCGCTGGTATAGAAATCATTGCCGCCGCGCGTCTTCTCGTACTGATCCCAGACGAAATTCGTGCGATAGCGATACGAATAAGCGGCGCCGACGGCGAAATTCGCCGCGATCTCGCGCTCGAAGCCGAACACGAATTCGTCGGTCGTGGTCGGGTCCATGTTGTAGTCGATACGGCCGGCCGAAAACGGCGCGCCCGGATTGTCGGGATCGATGTTGTTGAACGAATAGAGACCTTCGTCGAAGAGGATTTCCTCCCGCTGGATGGTCTTATCGTCGTTCGCGTCTTCCCAGTAGTAATACAGCCTTTGTGTTCGATAGAAGGGATTACTGGCCCCGACGTCACTGGAGCCCAGTTGATCCATGTATCTGTTGTAGCTCGTTCGCAGGACCGTCTGTCCGCCTCCCAGCGCCCAGGTGGCGCCGATGCGCGGCGAAATCCCCTTCCATTCGAGCGCACGCTCGTCGCCCGCAAACGTCACGGCCGGCAGGAGGTCCGGCACGACCGGATTGGCCGCGACGGAGCTGCCGAAGTTCTTGGCGCGCTGGATGTCGTAACGGAAGCCGCCGGTGAGCGTCAGGTCATTGAAGACGAGCGTGTCGCCGACGTACAGATCGACATAGCGCGATCCGAAATTCGGCCGGGCCGGACGGGTGAGCCCGGCCAGCGCATAACCGTCATAGAAATTGCCGAAATTGCCGCTGCCCGGCCAGACGGTCTCGGAGCGGACGGGCGTGTCGCGATAGCCGAAACCGAATTTCAGCTCGTGATTGAGAGTGCCGGTGCGGAGATACGACGAGCCGTCGACGCGCGCGTTCTTCTGCGGGTTGACCTGCTCGAAATAGTAGTAGCTGCGATGCCAGCCTTCGTCGACGTCCCACCACGCGTCGGCGGTGCGGCCGCCGATCGGGTCGAGCACATAGCCGCTATCGATCATGGCGTAGTTGCCGGTGACGTAGAGGCTCTGTGAGAAGACGTGGGTGTCTTCGATCTTGAGGAGATCGCCAGGGCCGGTCTGATTGTGGGCCACGTCGAGCGTGCGGCGGCGCGAACCGAGACCGCGGCCGGCCACGGCCTTGTCGCTCCACATGTAGAAAATCTCGGCGTTGTTGTTATTGAAGGGCTGGTAATTGAGCTTGGCGTTGTAGTTGTCGAGGTTCGTCCGCTGCAGCACCGCTTCGCCGGCGGCGAAGTTCTCGATGCGGTTCGCGGAAAACGCGCCCCAGGCCCACAGTTTGTCGCGGAGAATCGGTCCGCCGACTTCGAAGCCGTAATCGTCGATGTGGTTGATGGAGTTTCCGCCCGGCTCGAGGTAGCCGATCGCTTCGTCCGGAATGGTGGCCTCGGCCTGATAGTCGGCGTCGGTCATGAAGAAGCGGCCCGAGCCCTTGAACTCGTTGCTGCCCTGTTTCGTGACCATGTTGAGCTGCACGCCCGGCGTGCGCACGCTCGGGTCGGCGCCGCCGGTGGTCACCTGGATCTCGTCGAACGAATCGAAGTCGTAATAGAACGTGGAGGTGCCGGTGGCGGCCATGTCGGTGACGGCGACGCCGTCGACATTCCACTCCGTCTGATGGCGCTCCACGCCTTTGCCGACGAAGTACGACTGCTGGCCGCTCTCATTGCCGCCGATGTTGACGCGGTCGACGAGCACGCCCGGAATCGACTGCAGGACGACCCACGGATCGCGCGCGGTCGGCACGTTCATCAGCTCGTAGTCTTCGACGTTCTGGCCGGTGCCGGTGTCGCGCGTGTCGATGACCGGCGTCGCGGCGACGACGGTGATGGCCTCACTGAGCGCCGGCGTCAGTGAAAGCGTGACGTCGGAGTTGCGGCCGAGGCTCACGTCGACGTTGCGACGCACCGTCGAAAAGCCGGCGAGCTGCGCTTCGACGGTGTAAGTGCCGGGATGCAGACCGAGGAATCGGAACTCGCCGTCGACGTCGGTGACGAACGTCTGGCGAAATCCGGTGCCGGTGATCGTCAGGGTGACGCCGGGCAGCGGCGCCTGATCGCCGGCACTGACGACCGTGCCGCGGATCGTTCCCGATTGACTCTGCGCGAACAGCAGGCCGGGCAACGCGAGTAAAAGGAACAAGAACAGGGTGAAACGGGTGGTCCGTCGCATGACTGTCTCCTCGTCTTCTGCAAACTGCGCTTGATGTGGGGAAGCGGCAGAGATGGTAACGCCGACATCGCGCGATGCGTTAGCCTTTCGCGACGTCAGAGGCGATTCGCCACACGCTTCGTTTGTGGTGATCCGGCAGAAGGTCTCGTTCGATGCAGATGAGGATGGTTTCGTGATCCCCTGGACGCTCCTCGGCACGGCGCAGGTGCCGGGCGACGGCGGCGAGATGCGGCTGCATCAGCGCGGCAGCGAGTACTCGATTCGCGTCGGTGCATACGAGCTGATGAACAGCCGCGCGCATGGCTCCGAGGATGCGCTGGCGTCGCTCGTCTGCGAGCGGCTCGGTTGCACGCGTGCACGCATTCTCATCGGCGGTCTGGGGATGGGCTTCACGCTCGCGGCGGTGCTGAAGCTCGCCGGCCGCGAAAGCAACGTCGTCGTCTCGGAGCTCGTGCCGGAAGTCGTGGCGTGGCATCGCGGGCCGTTGCGTGCAGTGTCGGGCGATGCGCTCGACGATTCTCGCGTGACGATCGTGGAAGAGGACGTCGCGCGCGTGATCGGACGCGAGCGCGCCGCCTTCGACGCTATCCTGCTCGACGTCGACAACGGTCCTGCCGGTCTGACGTCGAAGCAGAACGACCGGCTCTACTCCCCCGCCGGCCTGCGCGCGACGCATGCCGCGCTGCGGCCCGGCGGCATTCTGGCGGTGTGGTCGGCGGGAGCGGATCCGGCGTTCACGCGGCGGCTGCAACAGAACGGTTTCGCAACGGAAGAAGTTCGCGTGCGAGGGCGCGACGGCAACCGCGGCGCGCGCTATCTGATCTGGATTGCGAAGCGCGCCTGAGCCGTCTGCGCGCGTAAAATCGCGGGATGCGCGCCATCACACTCGCCCTGCTGACGTTCCTCGCTACGACGACGTTCGCCGCCGATCCGGCGGCGGCAGTCGGCAAAGCGCGCGAGGAGATGGCGGCCGGACGCCATTCGGCAGCGCTGCAGCTTCTCCGTGAAGCGATGGCCGGCGCGGCCTCGCTCACCGATCTCAAACAACGCACGGCCGCGCTGTCGGCGATTCATTTCTACAGCGCCGTCGCGTCTGTTGGCGCGGGAGACCGCGCGCAGGCGGCGACGGAGCTTCGATCGTTCTTTCTCTATGCGCCGTCGACGAAACTCGACACGAGCCGCTATTCGCGTGAGTTCGCGACGCTGTACACCGAGGTGCAGCGCGAGATCGCGCGCCGCCGCGCCAGCCCGGCGTCGTTCGACGATGCGTATCCCGGTTTTCCGCCGGCCGCGTCGAGCAGTGCGTGGCCGACGAACATCTGGGGCGCGTCGAGCGAGTTCATGATTCTCGGCACACCTGAAGAGAAGAAGCAGTGGGAGAAGCTCGCGGACGATGTGGCGCGGCGCAGCTTCATCGATGCGTTCTGGGCGGTGCGCGATGCGGATCCGCACACCGGCGTGAACGAATTGCGCGTCGAGCTGCTGCGGCGCATCGCGTTTGCGGACGTCGCGTTCGTGGAAGACATCGACTCGCGCGGCTCGCTCTCCGATCGCGGGCGCGTGTTCGTGCTCCTCGGCCCGCCGAAACGCGTCAGCATTCGTCCGATGACGACGCGCGAGGCAGGCACGCGCGCCGCGCGCCGCACGCTCGACGCCGGCAATGCCATCGAGCAGTGGACCTACTTCCGCGAGCAGATTCCCCACAAGCTGCCGCACAACGAGGTGGTGTTCCGCTTCGTCAGTCAGGGCGGCTCGTCGGTGCGGTTGATGCAGCACGACTTCATGTCCGACAAAGTGGTGAGCGATACGCCGGCCGCGCTGCGGCGCGACTGACGCGCTACTGCTGCTGCCGCAAGAACGCCTGCAAACGCGGCTGGTTCGGCTCGATCGAAAGCGAGCGCGCGAAGCTGCGTCGCGCGTCTTCGTCTCGCCCGAGGCAGATCTCGGCGATGCCGGCGGACGCATACGGCACAGCATTCCCGGGCGCGAGCTGCATAGCCGCACGGAAGTCGTCGAGCGCACCGGCGCAGTCCTGCCCCTCGATGCGATAGCGGCCGCGGAACAGACGCAGCTCGACGTCGTCCGGCTTCGCGGCGACGGCCTGCTCGAGCAGGCGCAGGCTGCGCGGCGCGGAACCGGTGCGCTGGTAACCGATGGCGCGGCCGATGAGGAAGCTCCGCCCGTCCGGCAGTCCATTCGCGAACGCGCGCACGAGCAACGCGTCGGAGCGGTCGAGATCGCGCTTCTGCTGGTGCAGCAGATCGCTGTAATTCCAGAGCGCCGAGGCGAGGTTCGGATCGAGTGCGATGGCCTGGTCGAAGGCGGCGATCGATTCGTTCAGTTGATTGCGGTCTTTGAGGATGAGCGCGCGGTTGTTGTACCAGCCGCCGGTGTGCGTCGACTTTCCGGCCACGCTCGCGGGTGCCGCCGTCGACTCGCCGGAAGAGATGTAGCCGAGCGCCTTCAGCTTCGCCAGTTCCTCTTCTGCGGCGGCGGCGGAAGGCGTTCCTTCGATGCGCGGCTTCATCGGCGTAAAGTGCGCGCGATAGTCGGCAGTGGCGCGCGGTGTTGCAGCGATCGGCGGTGAAGCGATGCCGTTCGCATGCGGCATCCCCGCGAGCGCGAGCAGCGTCGACGCGACCTGCGCGATGCGCTGTTCCGGTCCGGTGCGTCCGCGCGCGGCGATCCCCTCGCCCCACAACAGATAGACGCCCGCCTTGCGATGCCATTTGGCCGCGGTGCTTGCGGCGAAGCTGGAGAGCTCGGTCGGACGCTCATCGAACCAATGGAAGCCGTGATCGGAGGCGATCATCAAGCGCGCGCCATGTTTTTGCGCGAGCGCTTTGTAGCCGCCGAGGAGTGTGTCGACGTGACGAAAGTACTGCTCCGGCACTTTTGAGTAGAGCGCGAAATCACGTTCGCTGATGTGCGGCTGCCG
>DASVRB010000211.1:0-4923 GCA_036388835.1 Thermoanaerobaculia bacterium
CGGTCGATGAATTTCGCGATTTCGAGCCGACGCTCTTCTTCGGCGTGCCGACCATGTACGTGCGCCTGCTCGACACGCCGCGCGACGTGGCGAGGGAGATCGGCGCGCGGATGCGCCTCTTCGTCTCCGGCTCGGCGCCACTGCCGGCGCAGGTGCTGGAGCAGTTCCGCGAGCTGTTCGGTCACACGATTCTCGAGCGTTACGGCATGACCGAGACGTTCATGAACATCAGCAATCCGTACGTCGGCGAGCGCCGCGCCGGCACGGTCGGTTTCCCGCTGCCGGGCGTGTCGGTGCGGATCGAAGAAAGCGAGTTGCTGGTGCGCGGCCCGAATGTGTTCGCCGGTTACTGGCGCCGTCCCGACGCAACAGCCGCCGCGTTCACGAGCGACGGCTTCTTTCGCACCGGCGACCTCGCCTCCGTTTCGCCTGACGGCTACTACACGCTCCTCGGACGGCGCAGCGAATTGATCATCTCCGGCGGCTTCAACATCTATCCACGCGAAATCGAAGAACTGCTGCTCGAACAGCACGGCGTCACGGAAGCGGCGGTCGTCGGCGTCGACGACGCGGTGCGCGGCGAAGTGCCGGTGGCGTACGTCGTCGGCGCATTCGACGCGGCGGCGCTCGAACAGGCGTGCCGCGAGCAACTCGCGTCATTCAAAGTGCCGCGAAGGTTCGTGAAGGTGGAGACGATCCCGAGAACGGCGTTAGGGAAGGTGCAGAAGCACTTGCTGAAGTGAGGAGAGACGGAACACGCTCCCCCCTCGTCATCCTGAGCGTCAGCGAAGGATCTCAGCCGCGACGACCGTCCCATTTTGAGATCCTTCGCTACGCTCAGGATGACGAGGGGGGCGGCTTAAAACCTACCGATTGACCAGTTCTCGCCAGCGGATGCCGTTGCTTTCGAAGGTGACGAACGTGCGCAGGTTCAGCGGCTCGCTTGGATCGCGGACCGAGGTGACGGCGGTGGTGAAGAGGGTGAGGGTGCGGGAGTCGCCGGCCGGGATCATTTCGTTGACCACGCGGCGGACGGGGCGGACCTGATAGGTGCCCATGCCGGGTGCGGTGATCTCGATCTCGCGCACGTTGAGCGCGACGGTGCCGGGGTTGCCTATCGTGACTTCGAAGGTGATCGGCGCGGTCGAGCCGCTGCCGAAGAACATCGAGCCGACGGGACGGACTTCGATCTGCGGCGCGGCCAGGCCGCGAGGGCGATCGGCGGATGGGGCTGAGCCACACGCGGCGGCGAGGAGCAGGACGAGAAGCGGGAATGCGAGACGGCGCATCGATACCTCCACGACGCGATCAGGAGCAAGATCCAGTCCGTGAACGGCGCGCGCACCGCCTCCCAGTGAAGTCCTACTGCGCGATGCGTGTCGCGCGAACGCCGCCGAGGAGTACCGCGTCGGGCTCGATGCGCAGCGAGCCGGCAGCGCCGGTGATCGCGTTCCAGGTCACGAGCTCCGCCGGCCCTTGCGGGATGAATCGGTAGACATCGGGGAGGTGCCGCGGCGGGAAGGCCTGCGCCATCGTGCCGTTCGCGCGCTGCTCCCATCGCACCAGCACGCCGCGATTCGCGAACTGCATCAGCACCCAGGTGTGGAGGTCTTCTTTGTCTTTCACCGGCACGGTCCAGAGCGGCGTGACGGAGACGAACTTGCCGTGGCGCTCCTCATGCTCGGCCATCCATTTTTTCCAGAACGCCGGCTCTTCTTTCGCCGGCATCTCGGGGATGAGCGTCTTCTGCAGGAGCGTGGTGTCGCCCGCCACCATCTGTTCGAACGCGGCTTTCGCGGTCGCTTCGAGCTCTTTCGCTTTCGGCGTGGCGAGCGCGTTCGGCGGACGGACGAGCATCGCAACTTCCGGCGCCGCGAACGCATTCGTGACGAGCTGTCCGTTCGCGATGCGCAGCTCGAGCTCGCGCCCCGAGGGGAGGCGATAGCGGCCCGCGACTTTCGTGATGTCGATCGAGCCTTTTGCTTCCGGCGGCATCTTCACGGTGCCGCCGAAAAGGAGGCTGACGAAGTTGCGCTCGTGCGGACTCCACTCCGAGGCGTTGTTCGACGAGAGCACGGTCACGACGTCGCGATCCACGCTGGAGAGGAATCCGCCGTTGCCGCGCAGGCTCCACGACGGGCCGTCGCCATACCACGCCTTCTGCAACGGTGAGCCGTCGCTGACCAGCGCGTTGTAACCGATGGCGACGTTGCCGCCGGGCCGCTCCCGCGCGCGCGTTCGCGCGGGACAGACGCTGCGTACGGCGGTGGGCTATGCGGCGACTTCGTTGCGCGTGTCGCTGGTGATGCGCCCGTCGCGGATCTCGACGACGCGGCTGGCGCGGCGGGCGAGCGCGGGATCGTGCGTGATGATCACGAGCGTGCGGCCGCTTTTCCAGAGCTCGTTGAAGATCGACATGATGTCGGTGCCGGAGCTGGTGTCGAGGTTTCCGGTCGGCTCGTCGGCGAGGAGGATGTCGGGATTCATGGCCAGCGCGCGCGCAATGGCGACGCGCTGCATCTGACCGCCCGAAAGCTCGGTCGGCTTGTGATCGAGACGCTCGCCGAGGCCGACTTTCTCGAGCAGCTCCGCGGCGCGGGCGCGGCGCTCTTTCACCGGCACGCCGCCGAACAACATCGGCAGCTCGATGTTCTCGAGCGCGGTGAGATGCGGCAGCAGATTGAAGCTCTGAAACACGAAGCCGACGCGGCGATTGCGAATCTCCGCGAGCTGATCGCGCGTCACACCGGCCACGTTGTCGCCGCCGATCTCATACGTCCCTTCGGTCGGCGTATCGAGGCATCCGAGGAGGTTCATGAGCGTCGACTTGCCCGAGCCCGAAGGCCCGACGATCGCGACGAACTCGCCCGGATGAATGTCGAGGTCAATGCCTTTGAGCGCTTCGACTTTGACCTTGCCGGTGTCGTAGACCTTGCGGATCGCGTCCATGCGGATGATGGTGCCGTTTTGGTTCATGTGTTTCTCCGTACGTCGTGCCTCGGTGGCTGGTGGCTGGTGCCTCGGGGTTCCTCGGTTCCTCGGTTCCTCGGTTCCTCGGAGTTCCTCGGAGGGTGGTGCTCTCGGCGAAGCCCCCGAGGAACCGAGGCACCGAGGAACCGAGGAACCGCCTCACTCATACCTCAACGTCGCCGCCGGATCGATTCGCGCTGCTCTTCGCGCGGGAAAGTAGCCGGCGAAGAGGCCGATGATGCCGAGGATGATTGACGTTGCGGCGCCGATCTCGGGGGAGAGGGTGGGGCGGCCGAGGAACGACATCACCTCGTTGCCTTCGATCGGGAGGAAGGTCGTTGCGGCGACGAGCAGTGTGGCGATGGCGATGCCGGCGGCGCCGCCGATGAAGGTGTAGACGAGGCCTTCGAGCACGAACGGCCAGATGATCCACTTCGCTTTCGCGCCGAGCGCCATCTTCACGCCAATCTCGCGGGTGCGCTCTTTCACCACGGCGTACATGATGTTCGCTACGCCGACGCCGCCGATGACGAGCGTCAGCGCGCCGACGATGCCGAGGAAGAGCTGGATGCCGACGATCATCATCCGCATCCCCTTCGACGTCTTGACCATGTCCCAGGTGCCGAAGGCGCGATCGTCGGTCGGGTCGTAGCCATACTTTTTGCCGAGGATCTGATTGATGCGTTTGAGCGCGCCGACCATCTGATCGGGCTCGTGCACCTGGATCACCAGCACGTTCAGACGATCGCGTCCGAACTGCGCGCGCCAGGTGGTGTACGGAATGACGGCGTGGTCTTTATCCGGACCTCCGTAAACGCCCATCTGCGTCTTTTTCTGCATGACGCCGATGACGCTGTACGGCGAGTTGTTGACGAGCACCGTTTTTCCAACGGGATCGACTTTGCCGAAGATGTCGGTCGCAAGCTCGTCGCCGAGGAAGATCACGCGGCGGCGCTGTTCCTCGTCGGCCTCGTTGATCCAGCGTCCGCCCGCGACCGGATAGTGCACGCGGCTGTCGCCGTATGAACGGTGCGCCCCCATGACCCGGCCGTTCACGGTCTTGCGCTCCCACTGCATCGCGGTACGCCACGACACCAGTTCGCCGTGCACGCTCTTGAGCTCCGGCATCTGCGCGCGAATGAGATCGACGTCGTCGATGCGCGGCCGGATCGGCCGTCCCGGAGGCATGCCCTGCCACGCCTTCGTCGTCTCGCCCGGCCAGAGCACGGCGAGGTTTTCCCCGGTCGAGCGGCGGTTCTTGTCCATCTGCCGCTTGAGCCCTTCCCCGAACGCAAGCAGCAGCAGAATCGCGACCGTCCCCCACGCAATCGCCGCGATCGTGAGAAACGCCCGCTTCTTCTGCAACGAGCTCGCTGCAGCGAATTGGCTGAAGATGACGTGGAAGTCGTGGTTCATTTTTGGTTATCAGTTGTCAGTTGTCGGTTGTCTGCCATGTGGCGCCCGGGCGAAACGCCACGGACAACCGACAACCGATCACCGACAACAGCCTCACAGTTTCATCGCCACCACCGGATCCAACCGCGAAGCATCGCGCGCTGGAAAATATCCGGCCACTAGTCCCACCAGTCCGAGCGCGACGGCGGTGAATGTCGCGACGATCGGGGAGACCTCGGGTTTACCGACGTATTCGTACAGGGAGTCGGGGAAGATCGAGCAGATTCCGAACGAGATGAGGAAGCCGATGGCGCCGCCGAACATGGTGACGAGCATCGTCTCGAGGAGGAACTGGTTGAGGATCGAGCGCGACTTTGCGCCGAGGGCCATCTTGATGCCGATCTCGCGGGTGCGCTCCTCGATCACGACGTTCATGATGTTCGACACGCCGATGCCGCCGACGATCAGCGTGAGCACGCCGATGATGCCGAGGAAGGCGTTGAAGGAGAGCATGAACGTCTCCATGAACTGGAAGTTCTCGGTGGTGTCCCACATCGA
>DASVRB010000212.1:0-7340 GCA_036388835.1 Thermoanaerobaculia bacterium
CAGCCCTTGTTGCCCAAGGCTGAGCGCGCGCGTATCGCGTCAAACGCCGTCCGTGCGAACGCAAAGGCAGCCGGCCCCGCCGGCCCGCCGGAGGCGCTCCCGTCGTCCCTGCCCGACTACGGCGCCGCCGACGACACCACTTCGATCAGCGCTCTGCCGAACGCTTCCAGCTTGGCGTCGCCGATGCCGTAGATGCCGCGCAATTGCGTGAGCGTCGTCGGCCGCACGCGGGCGAGCTCGCGAAGCGTTTTGTCGCTGAAGATGACGTACGGCGGCACGCCGCGCTCTTCTGCTTCGCCGCGCCGCCAGGCGCGCAGCGTCTGGAACAGTTCGCGATCGTACGGGCCGTCGTCGATGACCGGCGTGCGCGTGCGCGATGGTGCGGGCGTTCCTGCGTCGCGTTTGCGGATGGCCGGTTGCCGCAACTTCACGTCGGCGAAGCCGCGCAGCACTTCGCGCGCGCGCTCGCCGAGACGAAGAATCGGGTACTCGTCCGCAGTCTGGAAAAGATAGCCCTGCGCGATCAATTGATAGATCCACTCCCGCACATCGTGGCGCGAGTGCCCTTTCAGCAGCGCGTATGTCGAGAGCTGATCGTGACGCCGTTCGCGAATGCGCTCCGTGTCTTCGCCGCGCAGCACCCCGACTACGTGGGAGACGCCGAACGACTCGCGCACGCGCACGACGCACGAGACGATCTTCTGCGCGACGATCAGCGCGTCCTCGACCTCCTCCGTTTCGCCGAGACAGATGTCGCACGCGTTGCAGGGGCCGGAGGTGAAGGGCTGGCCGAAATACTCCACGAGCCCGCGATGCCGGCACGTCGCGCCGGAGCAATAACGGTCCATGTCGTTCAGATGCCGCAGCGCCGACTTCAGGTGCTCCGGGTCCGCCGCCGTATCGCTGAGCATCGACTTCCAGGTCATGAAATCGGCGCCGGAGTAGAGGAGCACGCACTCCGCTTCCAGTCCATCGCGGCCTGCGCGTCCCGACTCCTGCTGGTAATGCTCCACCGACTTCGGCATCGCGGTGTGCAGCACGAAACGGACGTTCGAGCGGTCGATGCCCATCCCGAACGCGACCGTCGCCACGACCAGATCGCACTTTTCCGTCGAGAACTTTTCCTGCGCCTCGCGCCGCTCTTCCTGCGAAAGGCCGGCGTGATAGGCGACCACGTTCTCGCCGCGCTTGCGGAGCTTCTCGGCGAGCGAGTCGACGTCTTTGCGCCGCGTGCAATAGATGATGCCGGCCTCGCCGCGATGACGCTCCAGGACGTCAATGACCTGCTTCGATTCATCCTGCCGCGGGAGCACGCGATAGGTGAGGTTGGGCCGGTCGAAATCGCCGACCAGCACGGCCGGCTCACGCAATCCGAGTTGCCTCGCAATGTCTTCCCGCACCTCGGGCGTCGCCGTCGCGGTGTACGCGTGCATCGACGCGTCGGGGAACTCCTCGCGTAGCATCCGGAGCTGCCGGTACTCCGGCCGGAAATCGTGACCCCAGTGGCTGATGCAGTGCGCCTCGTCGATCGCGAACGTCTTCACGTTCGCGCGGCGCAGCATGTCGCGAAAGCCCGGCATGGCCAGGCGCTCGGGAGAGACGAACAGCAACTTCATCCGCTTCGCGAACAGCTCCCGCTCCGTCGTCTTCACGTCGTTCAGCGACTGCGAGCTGTTCATCTGCCCGGCGCTGATGCCGTTCGCCAGCAGGCCGTCGACCTGATCTTTCATCAGCGAGATGAGCGGTGAGACGACGACGGTCGGCTCCTCGCGCAGCAGCGCCGGCGCCTGAAAGCAGAGCGACTTGCCGCCGCCGGTCGGCATGACCACGAGCGAGTCGCGGCCCGAGAGCGCGGTCAGCATCGCGTCTTCCTGCAGCGGGCGGAGGGAGGAGTAACCCCAATGCTTCTGAATGATGTCGAGGAGGCGGGCTTTCATGAAATCCGGACTTGCGGCGCTGCGGTGCTATGCGATTCGGGGAGCGCCGCCGAGTGCTTCGGGTCCGCTCGCCGGCTCAACGCGTCAGTAGCCGTGATTATCGCATCTGTGTTATCTCTCGCCGCTCATGCACCCCGTCCGCGCGAACGCGCGTTACTCCCGGGCCATCCACGCGACCGCCGAGCTCCTCGGCAAACTGAAGATGGACGCGATGTTCGTCGGCGGCGTTGCGCGCTCCGCGTGGCTGGAGGCGGAGATGAGCGGCGGCGCGGTCGACGTGCTCGCGCTGATGACGCCGCAGCAGAAGTCGCAGCTCGCGATGATGGCCGCCAATCGCGGCTTTCGTGTCGAGCGCGACGAGCTCGATGCCACCGAGGAGCTCGACCTCGTGCCTTTGAACTTCATCGATCCGGAAGGGGAGGTGCGCGTGCACGTCCTGGTCGCATCGAATGCGCTGTACGGCCGGATGCTCTCGGTTGCAATCGCGACCGAGCTCGACGACCGCACTGTCAAGATTCCACGAGCTGAAGATCTCGCGTTGATGTTGTTGATGGCGGATGACGAGCAGGCCATGCAGCACCTCACCTCACTGCCGGAGTTCGATCTGCAGGCGTTCCGCGAACGCCTGACCTCGATCGGCCTCGGCGGAGAGGCGGCCGCTGAATGAAGTGGATCGACACGCAGGACGCGCTCGAAGCCGCCGTACAGCAGATCTCCACGCAGCCGCAGATCGCGGTCGATACCGAAGCCGACTCGCTCCACTCGTACTTTGACAAGGTCTGCCTGATCCAGTTGTCGGTGCCGGGCGACGACTTCATCGTCGATCCGCTCGCGAAAGTCGACCTGACGCGATTCGGCGCGCTGCTCGCCGATGCGTCGGTGACGAAGGTGCTGCACGGCGGCGATTACGACCTGCGCATCCTCAACCGCGATTTCGGCTACACCGTCCACAACCTCATCGACACATCGGTTTGCGCGCAGCTTCTCGGCTACGAGGGCATCGGCCTCGCCGCGCTGCTCGATCGGCACTTCGGTCTCAAGCTGAACAAAACCCATCAACGCGCCGACTGGTCGATGCGCCCGCTGCCGGCCGACATGCTCGAATACGCGGCCACCGACACGCACTACCTCATCGAGCTCGCCGCGAAACTGCGTGTAGAGCTCGAGGCCAAAGGGCGGTGGGAGTGGGCGATCGAGGAGTTCGGGCGCCTCGAACAGGTGCGCTACCGCGAGACGGACGGCGAGACCGAGCCGTGGCGGAAACTGAAGAACATCGGCGGTCTCGATCGCCGCACGCTCGCGATCGTGCGCGATCTCTACACCTGGCGCGACGCACTCGCGCGCAAGGCCGACCGCCCGCCGTTCAAGATCATCGGCAATGATTCGATGATCGAGATCGCGAAAGCGAAGCCGGAAACGCATCGCGACCTCGGCGCGATCGCAGCGGTGTCGCGCTACCACGCCGATCGTTACGGTCGCGAGCTCGTCGCGATCGTCCGCCGCGCGATGGAGATTCCGGAAGCCGACCTGCCGGAAAAAGGCGAGCCGAAAGCGTGGATTCGCGACAAGGCCCTCGAAAATCGGATCAACCGCCTCAAGACCGTCCGCGATCGCTACGCCAAAGAGCTGCAGATCGACCCGTCCGTGCTCGGCGCGCGGCACATCCTCTCCGCTGTGGCGACCGAAGGCTCGCTCGACGTGCCGAACATGCGCGAATGGCAGAAACAGGTCATGGGCGAAGCGCTGCTGGCCGCGATTGCGCCGGAAAAGAAGCTGTTTTAACCGGCATCGGGTGGAGGACAGGCAATCCTGCCTGTCCCTCATCGCCCAACGAAACGCGCAACGCGCGAAGGCGGACAGGCAGGATTGCCTGTCTTCCACCTTTAAAGACGGCTCTCCGGCACGTTGATGTCGAACGTCTCCCCATGCGCGAGGTAATGCACGCGATCCTCGTATCCGGCCTCGCGAACGGCGGCTTTGAAATCGTCGAGCGGTGATTTGAAGACGCCGTAGTCGTTGTAGTGAATCGGGATGGCGGTGCGCGGGTTCGTGATGCGGATCGCCTCCACCCCTTGCTTCGCGTCCATCGTGAGCAGCACGCCGGCGATGCGGGTGCCGCCGAGGTGGAGGAGGGCGATGTCGAGATCGGGGAAGCGCTTCGGGATTTCTTTGAGGTGCTCGTGGATGAGCGTGTCGCCGGTGATGTAGAGGCGCAGCGCCGTCTTTGCGCCCGACGAGAACTCGAGCATGCTGCCCATGGTCGGCGGGATCATCAGCCGGAGCAGGCCGGGCGCATGTTTGCCGGGCATGGCCGTCACCTTCATTCGGGCCGCCCCTTTCACCACGTCCATGCTGTCCCAGGTGTCGAACGCGATCGGCCGCTCGAATCCGAGGCCTTTCAGCGAGGCCGCGGCGTGCTTCGTCGTCAGGATCGGCACCTTCCGGTCGAGGCGGTCGCTGACCACGTGGTCGAAATGATCGCCGTGCATGTGGGAGAGGAGGACGAAGTCGACCGGCGGGAGCTGCTCGAGCGAGATGGCGGGCTCGGTGAGCCGCTCGGAGTGGAGGCCGTAGCCGAGGTGCACGTGATCGCCCTTGTGCAGAAAATTCGGGTCGGTGAGGATCGTGAAGCCGCCGTAGCGGATGATCACGGTCGCGGTACCGACGAAGAAAATGCTGCCGCTGCGCAGGTCGGGGGCGGCGGCGGTGCCGGAAAGGACGAGGGGCTGATGTTGCATCGTGCAAAGACCTCCGGCGCGCGAAGTGCCGGGAGCGTGCCACGGAGAATTCGGTTCGGATTTTGCAAGCCGTCCCGGCGACATGTTGACGCTGCTCCTCCACACCTCTCCTTCCGCCCACTCGCATCCCGATCAGATGGCCGTGGCGCTTCTGTTCGCCGCCGCCTTCGTGACCGCCAGTTGGATGTTGCAGCGCCGCCGGTCCTAAGAGGCTGCGAAGAAACCCACAGCGGCCAGTCTTGCGGCGAAGGAGGCCATCTGCTTCGTTGCGCCTCCTCCGCGATGTCCCCGCATCGGATCGTCGGCGCGCCTCGCAGCTGACCTCCTCCTCTCGCAATCCCGGCCACTCTGGGCTTCTTCGCAGCCTCTGAGCCGGACCTGCGCGATACAATTCGCGCCCTCATGGAACGCATTACCGATTACCAGGTCGTCATCATTGGATCGGGGCCGGCCGGCTGCACCGCCGCGCTCTATCTTTCCCGCGCAAACATCAAAGTGATCGTGCTCGAGGGGATGCAGCCCGGCGGGCAGCTCACCATCACCACCGACGTCGAGAATTACCCCGGCTTCCCGGAAGGCATCCTCGGCCCGACGCTGATGGACCAGATGCGCAAACAGGCGGAGCGCTTCGGCGCGACGTTCAGCGCGCTCGAGCCGGTCGAGCGGGTCCGCTTCACCACCCATCCCTTCGAAGTAGAGACCGAGTCGCGGACGTATGTCTCGCCCGCCGTGATCGTCGCCTCCGGCGCCTCCGCCAAGCAGATCGGCTTACCGAGCGAGCAGGCGCTGCAGGGTTTCGGCGTCTCCTACTGCGCCACCTGCGACGGCTTTTTCTTCAAGAACAAAGAGATCGTGGTGGTCGGCGGCGGCGACTCGGCAATGGAGGAGGCGACCTTCCTCACCAAGTTCGCCAGCAAAGTCACGGTCGTGCATCGTCGCGAGGAGCTTCGCGCATCGAAGATCATGCAGGACCGCGCCCGCTCCAATCCGAAGATCGAGTTCATCTTCAACACCACGGTCGATGAAGTGATCGGCTCGAAAGAGAACGGCGTGACCGCGGTGAAGCTGCGGAACCTCGTCACGAACGAGACCACCGACTTTGCGACGCAGGGGCTGTTCGTCGCCATCGGCCACACCCCGAACACCGCACCGTACGTCGGCCAGCTCGAGCTCGATCAGGCCGGCTACATCTGCCTCCCGCATCGCAACGCCACCGGCACGAACATCCAGGGCGTGTTCGCCTGCGGCGACGTCGTCGATCACATCTATCGCCAGGCCATCACCGCTGCCGGCAGCGGCTGCATGGCCGCCCTCGATTGCGAGCGCTGGCTCACCCACGAGCGCATCACCGAGCGCTGGGGTCTGCCGGCGGGAGAAGAAGAGCGCGTCGAGAGCTGAGGTGGAGGACAGGCAATCCTGCCTGTCCCGTCGTCGCTCACCATCTGAAACGGGGGACAGGCAGGATTGCCTGTCCTCCACTAAAACAAACAGAAACGCCGCGCTTTCGCGCGGCGTTTTTCGTTGAGCGTGAGCGCCGGTCAGAAGGCGTTCAGGATGTACTCGAGCGGGTTGACCGGGTTGTTGTTCACGCGGACTTCGTAGTGAAGGTGCGGGCCGGTGGAGCGGCCGGTGGAGCCGACGTAGCCGATCACGTCGCCGCGCTTGACGCGCTGTCCGGCGCGGACGCCGAAGCTGGAGAGGTGGCCGTAACGCGTCGAGTAGCCGTAGCCGTGCGAGACGTAGATCACGTTGCCGTAGCCGTTCGCCCACTCTGCCTTGACCACGATGCCGTCGGCCGGGGAGCGGATCGGTGCGCCGACCGCCGAGGAGATGTCAATTGCGTTGTGCTGCCCCGACTCACCGGTGAAGGGATCGGAGCGGCCGCCGAATCCGTCCGTCAGGATGCCGCGGACCGGGGCGATGGAGGGGGTCGAGGAGAGCATGCGCGACTGCGCGGTGAACTTCTGCTCCAGCACGCTCAGGTCCTTGTTCAGGCTGTGCGAGCGGAAGCTCATCTTGTCGACGTCGTCGCGGTACGGGTTCGGCGTCAGCTCATCGTTGCGCACACCGCCCGAACCACCCTGGCTCGACTCGTCGAGCGTGGTGATGCCGGCGATGATCGCGAGCTTCCGCGTACGGTCTTCAACAGTCGTGAGCTGATTGCGAAGCGATTCGACCGACTTTCCGAACTGCTCGTTTGCCGTCTGAAGCTCGCGGTTTTCGCGGCGGAGCTTCGACAGCTCGTGCGTCTGCGACAGGGAGGTGAAGTACTGGACGGAGAAGAACGTCGACAGACAGAGGGAGGAGGTGACGAGCGAAATGATCGAAAAGAGCAGGCGGTGCGAAACCTTCAACTTTCGGAACTTGGCCCGCGCGTGCGGGACAAAAATGATTGTTGAATAGCGCTTATGCATGCTTGCTCCCTGTCAATAATTAGTGAACGAGGCCGTTGGTGAGCGCGTATTCTGGTCATACCGGTCAGCAGAGTCAACGAAAAACTCACCCGAAAACGTGCATTATTGGAAGATAGTGCGCTTCAGCTAAACCCACACAAAATCAGCACTTGCAGGCCCCGTTTATGATGCTTCCGCATATTGCGTTGCTCTAGCGGTGATGTCTTCGTGCATATTGTTGAATAACTATCGGCTCCGCGCGCTGCTGAATT
>DASVRB010000213.1:0-1560 GCA_036388835.1 Thermoanaerobaculia bacterium
TCGCACGCGCTCACTTCCAAACCGGGCAGGGCGTCGCGCTCCTCGACCTGCACGGCGATCTCTTCACGCGCGTCTCGGCGTACGCGACGGAGCGCGGGGTGCTCCGGCTCGCGGTGCTCGACTTCACCCGCCCCGATACCCTTCCGGCGTGGAACCCGCTGGCGCCGCTCGCAGACGTCGAGACATCGCGGCACGTGAATCTTCTCGTGGGCGTCCTGAAGCGCCTGTACGCATCCGAAGAGGCGGCATCGTGGGCGTGGGGCGTGAAGGTGGAAGAGATCATCCGCGCGACCCTGCGCGCGCTCATCGAGAGCCGCGTGCCTGCGACGCTCATCGACGTCCGGTCGTTCCTCCTCATCCCGACGGTGCGGCGGGACATCCTCGCGACGGCGAGCGCGGAATCGCAGCACTACTTCACGCACCGTTTCGGCGCGCGCGAGGAGATGTACGTCTCCGCGGTCTTGAACAAGCTCGATCCGTTCCTCGGATCGCTCGCCGTGCAGCGCTTCTTCGGCCGCCCGGCGTCGACCTTTAACCTGTTCGCCGCCGTCGATCAGCGCGCGACCGTGCTCGTGAACCTCGCGCGCGGCCATCTCGGCCCGACGGCCGACGTGCTGGGACGATTCCTCGTGAACGCACTCCAGCTCGCGGCCCTTCGGCGCGAGCGCCTTGCCGCGCAGGATCGCGAGCCGTTTTCGATCGTCCTCGACGAGGCGCATAACCTTGCGGCACCGGAGAGCGGCCTCGAAGAGCTGCTCGTCGCCGCGCGCAAGTACCACGTCTACCTAACGCTCGCGGCGCAGGGCCTGTCGCTCTTTCCGCCGCGGTTCCGGCCGCACCTCCTCGGCAATACGGCACGGCAGTTCTTCTTCCAAATGCCGTTCGTCGAAGCACGGACGCTCGCACCGGAACTCTTCGAGCCGCTCGGCACGATCCGGCGCGAACCGGTGCGGCCGTACGACGATCTGAGCGACCCGCTGCTCACGCCAGCGGAAGAGCTGGAGGCGCGCACGCAGGAGCTTGCGAACCTGCCGGTCGGGGCCTGCTACTGGCTCATGAAACGGCGGCGGTTCAAAGCGCGGAGGATTCAGGTGCGCAAGCTGGGCGCGATCACGAGTCCGCAGTGAGGCCGCACGATCATCAACGCAGCGAACTGCCGGCATCCTTGGAACAGGTGCCCGCGGGCGTCGAGCTCCGACCGCAGTATCGGAGTGCTTTGCCCCGCCGGCCGCTTCAATTTCAGACAGCGGAGGCGTTCGTCGAGGCGGTGGAGCGGGCGATCAGGAGCGAAGCCGAGGCGCGAGGTCTCAGCGCCTTGACGGTGCGGTGGTGGGAGCAATCGGTGCGCGCCTTCGCAAAGTACCTCCGCGACACACGCGAGGACGTGCGCTTCCTCACCGGCGACGTCGAGCTGCAACTCCATGTGATCGACGGATGGCTGCGCTGGCTCCGGACGGACCGCCAG
Source organism: Thermoanaerobaculia bacterium (assembly GCA_036388835.1). GTDB lineage: Bacteria > Acidobacteriota > Thermoanaerobaculia > Gp7-AA8 > Gp7-AA8 > QHVT01. The sequence continues at coordinate 1,466 of DASVRB010000213.1, forward strand.
GTGTCGCATACGACTGTCCGCACGTACTTCGGCGCGCTCGCGGCGGTCGGACAGCGGCTGGAGCGTGCGCACGGGATGGTGAACCCGTTCGGTCT
>DASVRB010000214.1:0-9148 GCA_036388835.1 Thermoanaerobaculia bacterium
AGCGTGTTGCCCGCTTCATCGGTGACATGCTGGAAGAACTGGCGATACCCGTCCTCGTCGATCGTGTACGGCTCGAACGAGACCCGGCCGCGGGCCAGGATGAATGCGCGATCGCCGAAATTGCGCTGCACGCCGGCACCGAGCCAGTTGGTCGAGATGATGTCGTTTTCCTGCTCTTCCGGACCGGTCTGGCTCATGTACGTCAGATGCGCGTCGAAGCCGTGGAAGAACGTCCACCCTCCGGCCGTCGACGACGTCACCCACGGCGTCGGACCCGGCACCGCGGTCGTCCCCGACACGTTCCGCATCGGATCGGTCGACTGCGCGAACGCGCCGGTGGAGAGCAGGAGGGAGAGAGCGATTACAGCGCGGATGTTCATGCGCCGCGCATGGTGCAACAGATGGGCCTGTTGGAGGTAACGCGCCCCCCACTCGTCATCCTGAGCGTCAGCGAAGGATCTCAGCCGCGACGGCCGTCGCATTTTGAGATCCGTCGCTAGAGCTCAGGATGACGGGGGGCGCCCGCCTCACTCCTCCCGCGCCACCGGATACAGCCTCGCCCTCTCGTCATAAAACGGCGTGCGCTCGTAGAGCCACTGCAGGCGCGCTTGCGGGTTGCCGCGGAAGGCGGCGTCGGATTCGACTTTGCGGCGGAATTCGTCGGCGAGTTTGGGGTCGGCGGCCAGCATCTGTTCGGCCATCGGTTCCATGATGTAGCCCTCGACGTACTCGGTCGGCTGGAGGATCGAGTGGAAGTGTCCCCACTGGAAAAGCGAGTCGGGGGAGGCCGGCTCGAGGAGGAGCACGGCGAGTGTGCCGAGCGGCTGATCGGTCGGCACGCGCACGGAGCCGGCCGGGAAATTCTCGCGGCGGCGCTCGGTGGTGGTGGGGGCGGTCACGCGCACGTGTCCCTCGTTCTGGCCGCGCGCGAATTCGGGCTCGCCGAAGCGATACATCGTCACTTCGAGCTCGCGCGGCGCGGCGATGCGCTCGTAACGAATGCCGTGCAGGTCGAGGTGGTCGATGACGTTGCGCCACGAGGCCGGCACCCAGTAGGCGGCGGGACGTGCGACGCTGGTGGCCACTTCGTTCACCACCACGTACGGCGCGCGTCCTGTGACGGGGCGGCCGAGCCATTCGATGCGCACGCCGCCGGAGACGGGGGAGAGCGTGCGGCGCGATTCCACGCCGAGGATCTCGATCTGTTCGGGAGTGCTGTTCGCGGCCACGCGCCACGACAGCGGAACCGTCCTCGCGTGTGCCTCGCGCGCGACGCGCGACGCTTCCTTGAGCGCGGCCGCGTTGCGTGCGACGGTGCGCAGGGTCTGCTCGAGAAAGACATACGTGCCGAGGACGCGCTGGTCGTACGGCTTGAGCGAATGGTTCTCCACCAGCACCGAAGCGATGTGCCGCGCGTCGCCGTAACCGTGTGAGAGACGCGGCTCGCTCGGGCCGTGCGCGATGCCGTTCGTCAGCGGATCTTCCGTGAAGACGAGCGGGCCGGGGATGTGTCCCATCGCGCGCAGTGCATCGTCGATCGCCGGTCTGTAGCTCTGCGTGAGCCAGTTCGCCAGCGACGGTGAGTGCGCAATGGGACCGTTCCAGCCGTACGTGATGTCGTATTGATAATCGGCGCCGTCGGTGACGTGCAGGTCGACGTAGAGATCGGGCTCGTACGTGCCGAGGGCGCGCAGCATCGCGCGCATCTCCGCGGTGTCGGCCTTCATGTAATCGCGATTGAGGTTGTAGTTCTGCGAAGTCGTGCGCCAGCCGCCTTCGACCGGGCCGCGCTGATTGATGCGGGTGAAGCGATGAAAACGCTCGTGCCCGTCGACGTTGAAGATCGGCACGAAGAGAAAATTCGCGCCGTCGAGCAACTCGCGCTTCGTGCCACGCACCGTCATGTCGCGCAGCAGCATCAAACCGGCGTCTTTGCCGTCGATCTCACCGGCGTGAATGCCGGCCTGCGCGAAGACGATCGGCTTCTGCGATTTCCGCAATGCTTCCGGTGTGAAGGCGCGCTCGCGCGAGGCGATGACCAGCCAGATGTCGCGCCCCTCGGGACTCTTGCCGAGCGACACCATCTGCAGATCGCGCGAGGCCGCGACGAGGCGCCGCAGATAGGCGATCGTTTCGTCGTAGCGCGGCGTGGTCCGGAGCTGGTCACGCTCCGACGGAGTGATCCACGGATCGTTCGCCGCGACGACGAGTTTGCGGCTCGCGCCGTCCCACGGAAGCGCCGGCGGCAGTGCGGCCGTCGTGGCCGCGGCACCGGTCTGAACCTGCAGTGCGGAAGCAAGAAGAAGCGCCGTCAACATGACGGCGCTTCTTAACACAATCGCTCAGTGACGCACGGAACGTGTCCGTGACGGAGTGTTCCGGCACGCACTCGGATCGAACGGCGAGAAGTAGCGGAACGCATCGGTCAGCGTCGAGCTCGTGCCGTCGCCGTTCGTGACGGTGATGACGGCCGGACCGGCAGCATTCGCGGGCACGGTTGCGGTGATGCGCGTGGCATCGACGACCGTGATGTTCGTCGCCGGGACGCCGTCGAACGTGACGCTCGCGCCGGGCGCGAAGCCGCGGCCGGAGATGGTCACGTCGACTTCGCCGTCTGTCGATGCACAACGCGCCTCGACCTCGGCGACGACGACGCCGTTTGCGCGGACGATCACTGCCGGCGCGAGCGCGGCGATGCGGCCCTGCGCGTTCATGAGCTGGATCGCGTGCGTGCCGGCGACGAGGTCGTTCGGCAGGCGGACGACGGCGCGAGTGGGGGAGAGCGACACGAGCTGGAGTGCCTTTCCTCCGATGGCGAACGAGTAGGAGCGGCGGAGGCCGGTGCCTTCGAGCACGATCTCCGCGCCGGCGGCTGCCGTGGCGGTAACGCGCGACACGCGCGGCGGCGAGGACTCGCCGATCGTGAAGATGGGGCCGGTCGTCGCGCTCGCACCATCTGCCCGCGACAGGTTCACGCTCACCTGGCCGGCCGGCATGTCCGGCACGACGACGATGTGCGACTCGGGTGTCGAGCTGACGATCAGCGCGACGCGATCGTCGAACGTGATGACGTCGTGCGGCCGGAAGCCGATTCCGCTGAGTGTCACGACGTCTCCCGGTGTGGCGAAGAGCGGGTCGACCTCGAGAATCTGCGGCGCGGCATCGTTGCCGTTGACGTACGTGAAGCCGTTGCGCAGCAGGGCATCGGTGCCGGTGCAGAGCAGGCGGAGGTCGACCGCGCCGGCCGCATGCGCCGGGGTGACGGCGAGCATCGTGCTCGCGTCGACCACCGTTGCCACGGGTGACGCGACTCCGCCAAAGAACGGCCAGCAACTGTTTGCGATGTTGCCGCCGATGATGCGCACGAACGTGCCGCCGTTCGTGGTGCCGGAGGAGACGGCGACCGCGGAGATGTTCGCGCCGGCGGCCGCGTATGTGAACGCGCGCGCCAGCGTCGAGACCTCACCGCCGCACGTTGCGACGACGTCGACCGTGCCGGGTGCGTGCGCGGGAGCGATGACGCGCAACGTCTCCGCGTTGACGAACGTGAGTCCCGCGACGGGCACGCCACCGAAGCTGACGCTGCAGTCGGCGGTGAGCAGCGCGCCGCTGACCTCGACGGAAGTGCCGCCGGCCATCGAGCCGTTCGGCGGCGAGACTCGGAAAATTGCCGGTTCGTTCGGCGTGGCGATCACGTTTCCGCGAATGGTCGTCGTTTCGCGGTTGTGCTCCTCCGGCAACGTGGCGGTGATGACGAACGGCCCTTCCTTCACACCTTTCACTTCGAACGTCGCTTCGCCGCCGGGCGCCGCCGGCCGGGCCTTCTCACGATTCAACGAGCCGCTCGGCGGCGCGCCCGACGCCGACGTCGTGCCGCTGCGCATTGCGGACAGCGTGGTGCTGCTGCGCACCAGCGCACTGGCACGCGCGCTCGATTACGCGATCAATGCGCAATGCGACGTGCTGACGATGAGCATGGGCGGCGTGCCGACGCAGGCGTGGGCGGAGGCGGTCGACCGCGTGTATGAAGCGGGGATCGTGTTCTGCGCGGCCGGCGGCAATCGCAAGCGATTCACGCCGCCCAAAGTGCTGGTCTATCCGGCGCGCTACCCGCGCGTCATCGCGGTGGTCGGCGTGATGGCGGACGGCCGGCCGTACAAAGACCTGGACGGCGCGCTGGAGGGCTCGTTCGGGCCGCGCGGTGCAATGGAAAAGGCGCTCGCCGCGTACACGCCGAACATCCCGTGGGCGCGCTTCGGTTGCAAAGACGTGGTGCGCCTGAACGGCGAGGGGACGTCGTCCGCAACGCCGCAGGTCGCCGCGGCGGCCGCGCTCTGGATGGAGAACCACAAGGAGGTGCTGCTGCGGCGCGACTGGCGGCGCGTGGAAGCGGTGCGCAAGGCGCTGTTCGAATCGGCGCGAAAAACGAACGCGGAGCACTTCGGCAACGGCATCCTGCAGGCGCGCGCCGCGCTCGAGGTGAAGCCCGATTTCAACCGCGCAATGGCGGGTAAATCGACGAATTCCTTCGCCTTTCTCCGTCTCCTCACCGGCCTCGGCATCACGGAGCCGACACCACGCGAGGAGATGTTCAACGTCGAGCTCGCGCAGCTCTGGCTCCGCAACGCCGAGCTGCAGGAGCTGATCGAAGATCCCGAGTTCCGCGCGCGCTTCGACGACCGCGATCAGCAGCGCAAGGTGATGGACATCGTCATCCAGGACGAGCGCGCTTCCATCGCGCTGCGCCGCCACATCGAGTCGCGCTACCCGGTCACCGGCGGCGGCCGTCCACCGGTCAACGAGAAGAGGCGGCCGCTCGTCGGCGACGTGCTCGCCGCCTGCGATACGCAGCCAAAACTGCGCAATCCGCCGCATCGCCGGCTGCGCGTGTACGCGGTCGACCCGAGCCTCTCCACGCGCCTTTCCACGGCGTCGATCAATGAGGTGACGCTGAACGTTCCGTGGGAAAAGTACGAAAACGGCGCGGGTGAATATCTCCGCTTCGACGACGTCGACGCGCATGGGACGCGCTACGACGCGGTAAATCTGAACGCTCCGGAATTGCTCGCGCAGGACGGCTGGGCGCCGGCGGAAGGGAATCCGCAATTCCACCAGCAGATGGTTTACGCGGTGGCAATGAAGACGATCGCGCACTTTGAAAAAGCCCTCGGCCGCCCGGTGCTCTGGCGTCCAAAGCCGAACCCCGACAACGAATGGGACGACAAAGACTTCGTCGGGCAGCTCACCGTTCGTCCGCACGCGCTGCGGCAGGCGAATGCGTTCTACAGCCCCAGAGACATCGCGCTCGAATTCGGCTACTTCGAAGCGGAGGCCAATCATCCCGGCGAGCACATGCCGGGCAGCCGCGTCTATACCTGCCTCGCGCACGACATCATTGCGCACGAGACCACGCACGCAATCCTCGATGGGATGCACCGCCGTTTCAATGAAGCGACGAATCCCGACGTGCTGGCGTTTCACGAAGCGTTCGCCGACATCGTTGCGCTCATGCAGCACTTCACGATGCGCGAGCTGCTCGAGAACGAGATTGCGCGCACGCGCGGCGATCTGGAGACGGAGTCGATGCTCGGACAACTGGCCGTGCAGTTCGGCCAGACCATGGGCGGCCGCGGCGCACTGCGCAGCGCGATCGGACAATTCGTCGACGGCGTCTGGGTGCGCAATACGCCCGATCCGTCGCAATTGCAGACGCGGCTCACGCCGCATGGCCGCGGCGCAATTCTCGTGGCAGCCGTCTTCGACGCATTCATTGCGATTTACAAAATGCGCACGGCCGACCTGCTGCGCATTTACACCGGCGGCACCGGCGTGCTGCGTGCCGGCGCCATTCATCCCGACCTGGTGCGGCGGCTCGCGGACGAAGCGGCCAAAGCCGCCGATCACGTGCTGGAGATGTGCATCCGCGCGCTCGATTACGTGCCGCCGATCGACGTCACGTTCTTCGAATATCTGCGCGCGCTGATTACAGCGGACGATGACAGCGTCGGCGGCGGCCACGAATATCGCGTGGCGTTCATCGAAGCGTTTCGCCGCCGCGGCATTTATCCGCAGAACCTCGAGGCGGGGGAGGGACCGCGCACGCTCTCAGTACACACGCTGCGGTGGCAGGGGGGATTCGACGTCACGAAATTCAAAGGAGACGAGCTGGCCACCGTCGTGGCGCGTTATGCGCCGATCCTCGAGAAGCTGAGGACGTACGCGAAAGAAGTGCTGTACATCGACGACCGCAAAACGCTGTTCGACACCACGCGCACGCATCGCAGCGAGCTGCACGACATGCTGAAAGAGGTATTCGTGGCAGTGCCGGCGTTTGCGGAGCAGCTCGGCCTCGATTTCGGCGGCGACTTCAATCCAGCCGAGGACCAGTTCGAAGTCCACTCGCTCCGCGCGTCGATGCGCATCGACCGCGACGGACGCTCCATCCCTCAGGTCGTCGTCGTATTGACGCAATCCAAAAAGATCGACATCGCTGACGGCGGAGCAACCCTGCCGAGATTCCGAGGAGGCTCGACCATCGTCGTCGACCTCACCGTTGTGAACGACATCAAATACCGCATCGTCAAAAACATCGCCAATGCCGCGAGACAACAGCGGACTGCTGCTTTCGTTCAATCCGCACTGGCCGATCCGCTGCGCGCGTTGCTCGTCGCACCATCGGGCGACGAGAGTTTCATGGCGTTGCATGCGCTGGCGAGTGAGGGGACGTGACCGAGTTGCTCGTCAGCGCACGACGGTGCAGCCGCCTCGAGTCAGGATTTCAGAAGACACGTCTTACGAGACCACCGGCGGAGTTGACGAACGTGACGTTCCCGCGGCTACACGGTTCATTGAGACACCTGAATGTGTACTACGGCCGCAAATACGTGTATTTGCCATGGCCACAGGGAGAGGGCGTCCGCCCCGGAAGTTCTGGCGCCCAACGCAGCAGTATTACGGATTGACATTGGAAAATCCACACGAGAGATAGACCCCCGGCGAGTTGCCGACGAAGCGGCAGTAGTCCGCTTTGCCGTCCGCGTTGACATCGGCCATCGAGCGGAGCATGTCTCCGAAGCCCTGGTCGTAGGCGATCGGACTATTCACGTCGTAGTTGCCGAACGCGGTCGTGCCGGCAAGCGCACAACTCAGAAATGCGTATGGCGAGTTGCCGACAAAGCGACAGTAGTCGGCGCGGCGATCCGCGTTGACGTCAACCATCGCGATCGGCAGGTTGGTATAGCCGTTGTCGAAATTAGCTGGACCCTGGCCACTGCTCAGGTCGTAGTTGCCGAAGCCCGCTGCGCTGGCGAAGGCGCACGACAGGAAGACGTTGGGCGCATTGCCGACGAAGCGGCAGTAGTCGGCGCGGCCGTCCGCGTTGACATCAGCCAACGAGCGCGGCAGCGTGTCATATCCGAGATCGAATTTCGCGGCCCCTTGACCGCTGCTCAGGTTGTAGTTACCGAATCCCGAGGCGCTGGCGAAGGCGCACGACAGGAAGATGTTGGGCGAAGTTCCGACGAAGCGGCAGTAGTCGGCGCGATTGTCGGCGTTCACGTCCACGAGGTAACTCGGCATGTTGCCGTAGCCGGGATCGAGATTCGCGGCCCCTTGGCCGCTGCTGAGGTCGTAATTGCCGAATCCGGACGCGGTGGCCAGCGCGCACGAGAAGAAGATGTTCGGGGCAGTACCGACGAAGCGGCAGTAGTCGGCGCGATTGTCTGCATTCACGTCAGCCATGAACCGCGCCATCGTCGAGTACCCGGGGTCGAAGTTCGCCGGTCCGGCTCCGCTGTTAAGGTCGTAATTACCGAATCCATTCGCCGTGGCCAGCGCGCATGAAAGAAAGGTGTTGGGCGAGTTGCCGACGAAGCGGCAGTAGTCGGCGCGACTGTCTGCATTGACGTCCACCTGGAATCGCGGCATGTCGCTGTACCCTGGATCGAGGCCCGCGAAGCTCGGATTGCTATTGAGGTTGTAATCGCCGAACGTGTTCGACGGCAGCGTCGTGTGGAACTGCGCGACGACGGGCGCCGTATTGGCGATCGTCATCGCGTTGTCCGCTGAATTAGCTGCCGTCGACGAGACGCCGGTCGGCTGACCGCCGTAACTCACGTTCGGATTCGAGTAATACAGGACGCGCGGACAGTTCCCGCCCGCACAGTTGTAAGCGAGTGTCGTGCGGAACGCGCGGTTCGGAGCCTGATAGCCGTACGAATACGCATACGCGCCTTGAAAGCCGGCATTGGCGCGGTCGTGCTGGCAGCCGACATTGTGGCCGGTCTCGTGCGCATAAGAGTAATTCGAAGTGGCGCAGCCGCGTTGCGTGACGTTGAAGGCGTACGGAGCGAAGGCCGTGGAAACGTTGGTCATGACGTATCCCAGGCCACAGGCATTGTTCATCGACTCGACGAGCATGCTGACGCCATCTGCTTTCCAGGATGACCGGAATTTCGCCACCTGTGGGTTCGTACGGAGCCATTTCAGGTCCGTGTCGGCATTGCCGGTTTCGGCGTATTCGACCTCCACGATGCCCGTCAGCCTCACGCTGACGTTTTGCCCGCTGTTCGCGAGGGCCTGGTTCATTTGCGACACGGCGAGACGCGCGTCGGCCTCGATCTGCGGGACACCGCCGGCAGCCTGCCGCGCGGTGCTGGTGTAGGCGATCATGACGTTCACCTCCGCGGCGGCTTCCGCGTCGGCTGCTGACGGTGGTGGAGCCAGCCGGGGAAGCGGCGGCACGAGCGGCGGCGCCTCGTTCGGAAATACGGAACGGTCCAACTCGACCACAGCGACGAGATCGCCTTCCACGTGAGTGATGCGGAAGAACTGGCCTGCCGAGTCGATCGATCCCGAGGCGACACCGTTCTGCAAGACCAGATTGAACGACCCGACCGCGTCGCCTTCGACCGCACCTTCGTAAACCATGAAGCCGAGCGGATCTCGTTGCGTTTTGCCGATCCGGACGATCGTGGGTGTAGCGGTGCCGAGATCGAGGCTCAAACGGCCACCTTTTGTGGCAGCAGGATCGGCGGCGCTCGGCAATGCCTCGCGATTGATCCGCATGAGGCGCCGCGAACGCACGCCTCGATTGGCCGCCGCTGCCGCCGTGAGGGAACGATCGCGCCGCGCCTGGGTTGTTGCGTCT
>DASVRB010000215.1:0-2373 GCA_036388835.1 Thermoanaerobaculia bacterium
GTTGACGTTCTGCAAATAATTGCAGATCATGCACAAGTCGTCCGCCGCCTCCGCACAACCGAAAAGAGAGATCAATGTCCGTACGTATCCGGATTGCCACCATGCTGGTGGTCGTCGCCGCCGTTCGCCTGTCCGCTGCCACGCACGTCTGGACCGGTGCGTCCAGCAACCTCTTCTCCGATCCCCGAAACTGGTCGGGGGGCTCACCTGCCGGCGATCCCGAAGCGGAGCTCGTCTTTCCTGAAGCGCTGCGGCAGTCGGTGACGAATGACGTCGCCGGCTTGACGGTCCGCTCGATCACGTTTGCGACGGATGGGTATGTCGTCCGCGGCAACGCGATCACGCTGCTCGAAGGAGCGGAGATCGAGGCGCGGGAGAACGAGATCGCGTGCGAGCTCCGGTTCGACGGCGCGATCGTCGAGGCGCCCGCCGGCGGACATGCGCGCTTCACGCGCGAGGCTCGGCCGGAGATCAGCGCGGAAGCGACACCGCGGATTGACGCCAAGTCACAGGTGCTGACGTTCGGCCGTGACTTCGTGTCGGCGCGGGTGACGGAGCTCGCGGAGACCGCGTGGCTTGCGAGGGTTCCGCGGCTCGTCAATGGAAGCGGTCGAGTCGAGACGTACGCGACCCGGGCAAGTGACACCGACGGGAACGGCACGGCCGAGTGGCAGTATCCGTCGGGCGTCGGGTCGTCATGGCTCGGGCCGAGCGGCACATGGTGTGTTGTCGACCAGGCGGCAAGCCGCATCCACGTCGCGAACGGTGACGGCTCGCACATCGAGCCGGCGGCGTTGAACGCGCGGTTTCTTGTCGACCGGAATGGTGACTACTCAATCGCGGACCTGACGTGGACCGGTCGTCCGGGAAATCGCGCAACGCTTTGGGTTCGGCCGGGAGTCGGCGCTTGGCATTCAGGAGGTGGTTTCTCACCGTCGCCGCAGGGTCAGCGTTCGTTCGTGCACCTCCAGCAGATGTCCCCCGTCGCGGGATCGCCGCACGCGCCAGCGGGCGTCGAGGCGGGCGACCTCTTCGTCGGCATGGGCGGCACATACGCCGCCCCGGCCGTCGAAGTCTTCGGCGGTCTTGTCGATGACGCTCTCGCCGCATCGCCGCGGCACGCCGCCCAGGTCGGCTTGTATGCCACCAACACGTACGAACATAACGGCAGAGCGACGTTCTGGCTCGAGCGGTACGGGTCGACGGAACGTCCGATTACCGTCAGCTATCGCACCTCGGACGGCACGGCCGTCGCGGGAGTGCACTACGAGGCGGTCGTCGGTACGGTCACGCTGCAGCGTGGCGAGCAGCGGAGGAGCATCTCGATCCCCCTGATCAATGACGACATTTACTCCGGCAATCCAAGCGTGATTGTCGAGCTGACGGACGTATCGGGGGGAACGATTTTCGGGGCCCCATCGGCGACCGCCGGGGTCCAGGACGACGATTCCAAACCAGTCGTTTCGGCGGTGGATACAACGGTGATGGAGGGAGGTGACGGCGAGCGTCATGTCGCGGTCGAACTAACATTGACCGGCAAGACCCGCGTGCCGGCGGACGTGGAGTGGCGAATGGCCTTCAACAGCTACGAGAGCAAGGCGGAGACCGTCGTCTTCGCGCTCGGTGAGACGGTGAAGACGATCTCCATCCCGTACAACGGCAACGATCTCCCTGAATCTGACCGCAAGATCATGGTCGAGCTCTTCAATGGCACGCACGCGATCGCTGGCCGCGACGCAACGGTTTACATCATCGATGATGATTCAGTCGGTCTCACAGCGCATGACGTGACAGTCGGCGAAGCCGCCGGCGCCGCGAGCGTCCTCGTAACGCTGAGCGCACCCCTCGACGAGCCGGTCACCGTCAGCTACGACACTTATGGTCTTGGTTACGCCATGAAGGATTCTGAACGGGTGACGGGGCAACTCACGTTCGAGCCGGGACAGACGGAAAAGCGCGTGACGGTTCCGATCGTCCAGGATCAAGTCGCCGAAGATGACGAGATCGTGGTGTTGGGGCTCTATGATGCGACACCGAATGCATTGGTTCGCCGGCCGGCGCGCATCACCATTACCGATGACGGTGACATGCCTTCCATCACCCTCGAGGGCGTCACCGTCGAGGAGACCTACTTCGCGAACCTGTATTTCACGATGGAGCCCTCGATCGAGAAGAAGCTGCGTTTCGGACTGCGCGCGATCGCCGGCACCGCGACGGCCGGGGTCGACTACAAGAACCTGGTCGAAACCTACGAGGGAACGAGCGGCTACATCGATGCGGATCCGTGGGTGTTTCCAGTCATCGCAGTAGGCGTATACGGCGACTCGATCAGCGAGCCCGACGAGACGTTCACGGTGGAGATGTTCGAGTGGG
>DASVRB010000216.1:0-9351 GCA_036388835.1 Thermoanaerobaculia bacterium
CGCTCGCGCTCGATGGCACGATTGTTCCATTGTCGGCGAAGGAAAAACTCCCGGAGCCCGAGAAGGTCATCTCACCCGATACCCCGATTACGCATTGATGAAGAGCGAGGACAGACAGGCGTCTGTCCACCTCTGTGACAAATCGGCGAGGACAGGCAGTTCTGCCTGTCCTCCGCCACTCCCGACGCATTGACACGTCCCGCGAATATCCTCACAATCGCCTCGTTCTCTCTACAACTCATCTCCCCCTTGCGTATCCGGACTTCCGGATCTCCGTAGTACAGCAAACCGCTACCAGTTCAATTGGACATCCGTTCAGTAGAGTTTCATCGGGCGGCGTACCAGCCTGGCGATTTCCCGCGTGACGGCAGACCGCAGTTCGCAATGGTCGGCCGCTCCAATGTCGGCAAATCGTCGCTGATCAACGCGGTCCTGAATCGGAAGGGCGTGGCCCGAGTCAGTCAGACTCCGGGCAAAACGCAGGCAGTCCAGTTTTACCTGATCAATGAAAAGTTCTATCTCGTCGACCTTCCGGGCTACGGCTACGCGAAGGTGCCGAAAAGCATGTCCCGCTCGTGGGGTGATCTCGTTCGCGGGTACCTCGAGAACGCGGACGAGCTGCGTGTGATCTTTTTACTGCTCGACGTGCGGCGCACGCCGGGCGAGCACGATCTGCAGATGCATCAGTGGGCGCGCGAGCTCACCGACGTCGCCGAACGGATCGTGCTGACCAAGAGCGACAAATTGTCGAACAACCAGTTGTTGACGAGCCGCCGCGACATCGCGAAAGAGCTCGAGCTCGACGACTCGGCGCTGATCGCCGCCTCGGCGGTGACGAAAAAAGGAATTGACCAGATCCGGCGCGAGATGATCGCGCGATTGTGAGTATTCGAGGAAACCATGGCACAGACAGACACCGATCACGACACCGCCGTCATTGACGCCGAGGCGCCTGCAGCGGAAGCGCCGGCCAAGCCGAAGCGCGCACCGCGCAAAAAGGCCGCGGCCAAAGAGACCGCCGATGACGCGCAGCCGCAGCCGGAAGTGAGCGCGCCGACCGCGCAGGCCACAGAGACCGAAGCCGCACCCGCTCCTGCAGCCGCCGCCGAAGCCGCACCCGCGGCCGAAGCGCCTGCCGCGGAAGCGTCGCAGGATGCGCAGCCCCAGAACGGCAATGGCAACGGAAACGGCAAAGCCAAACAGCAGGCCGCCGAAACGCTCGACATTCGCATGCTCAAGGAGATGAAGCTTCCGGATCTGTCGAAGCTCGCCAAAGATCTCGGCGTCGAGAACGCGTCCGGCATGCGCAAGCAGGACCTCATCTTCGGCATCCTCCAGGTGCAGACCGAAAAATCAGGGCTCATCTTTTCCGAAGGCGTTCTGGAATGCCTCCCTGACGGCTTCGGCTTTCTCCGCGCTCCCGAATACAACTACCTCCCGGGTCCCGACGACATTTACGTGTCGCCGTCGCAGATCCGCCGCTTCGACCTCCACACCGGCGACACCGTCTCCGGTCAGGTCCGTCCCCCGAAAGAAGGGGAGCGTTACTTCGCGCTCATCAAAGTCGAGGCGGTCAACTTCGAGCATCCCGACGTCGCGCGCGACAAGACGCTGTTCGACAACCTCACCCCGCTCTATCCGCAGGGCCGCATCCGCCTCGAGACGCCGACGCACATGTCGTCGCGCGTGCTCGACCTCATCGCGCCGGTCGGTAAAGGGCAGCGCGGTCTGATCGTCGCGCCGCCGCGTACCGGCAAGACGATGCTGCTGCAGAGCATCGCGAACTCGATCACCGCGAACCATCCGGAAGTCACGCTCATCGTCCTGCTCATCGATGAGCGTCCGGAAGAAGTCACTGACATGCAGCGCAGCGTGAAAGGCGAAGTCATTTCGTCGACGTTCGACGAGCCGGCCTCGCGTCACGTGCAGGTCGCCGAAATGGTCATCGAGAAAGCGAAACGCCTCGTCGAGCACAAGCGTGACGTGGTGATTCTGCTCGACTCGATCACGCGACTCGCACGCGCCTACAACACCGTCGTGCCGCCGTCCGGCAAGGTGCTGTCGGGCGGTGTCGATTCGAATGCGCTGCAGCGTCCGAAGCGCTTCTTCGGTTCCGCGCGCAACGTCGAAGAAGGCGGCTCGCTGACCATCATCGCCACCGCGCTCATCGACACCGGCTCGCGGATGGACGACGTCATCTTCGAAGAGTTCAAGGGCACCGGCAACATGGAAGTGCACCTCGACCGAAAGCTCTCCGACAAGCGCGTCTTCCCGGCCATCGACATCAACCGCTCCGGCACGCGCAAAGAAGAGCTCCTGCTCGAGCGCAACGAGCTCAATCGCATCTGGGTTCTGCGCAAGGTCTTCTCGCCGCTCTCCACTGTCGAATCGATGGAGCTGCTCGTCGAGAAGCTCGACAAGACCCGCTCGAACAGCGAGTTCCTCAACGCAATGTCGTCCATGTGACGTGGCGCGCTCCGCGCGACACGTCATCCTGAGCGCAGCGAAGGATCTCGAAATGCGACGACCGGCTCCTCTCGCCGCTCGTCGCAGCCGAGGTCCTTCGCCGTTTCCGCCGCTTGCGTAATTGACCAGAAAACGAAACGAACATGAAAAGACTCTCGGTACTCTTCTCCCTCTTTCTCTCCCTCCCCGCGCTGGCCGATGACGGCCTCTGGATGCCGCAGCAGATTCCCGCTGTCGGCGAGGAGCTGAAGAAGCTCGGGCTGCAGCTCGATCCGAATCAGTTCGCCGACCTCACTGGTTTTCCGATGGGGGCGATCGTCTCGACGAACGGTTGCAGCGCGTCGTTCGTCTCGCCCGACGGTCTGATCGCCACGAATCATCACTGCGTTTACGGCGCGCTGCAGTTCAACGCGACGCCGCAGAACGACATCGTGCGCAACGGTTTTCTCGCGCGCACGCGCGCCGAGGAAGTGCAGGCCACGCCTGACGCCAGGATCTGGGTCACCACTGCGATCGACGACGTCACCAATCGCGTGCTCGCGAAGTTTCCGGCGAACACGAGCGACGCGGATCGCAGCGGCATCATCGCGCGGCGCCGACGCGAGATCGTCACCGAATGCGAGAAGCCGGGCGGCCGCAATTGCCAGGTTGCCTCGTTTTTCGAAGGCGGCCAGTATCTGAAGATCACACGCATGGAGATCCGCGACGTCCGGCTCGTCTACGCGCCGGCCCTCGGCATCGGCAACTTCGGCGACGAGATCGACAACTGGATGTGGCCGCGCCACACCGGCGACTTCGGTTTCTATCGCGCGTACGTCGGCCGCGATGGCAAGCCCGCCGATTTCTCGAAGGACAACGTGCCGTTCCGGCCGAAGCACCACCTCAAGATCTCGACGCGTGACCTCGACGCGAACGATCTCGTGATGGTGGCCGGTTTCCCCGGCGTCACGCGGCGCCACGTCACGGCGGCGGAAGTCGCCGACGCGCAGCAGTTCTCGCTGCCGACCGACGTTCGTTACCGCACCATGCTCGCGCGGCTGCTGCAGGAGCGCGGCAAAGACGATCGCGCCATCGCGCTCAGGAACGCCGCGCGCATCGCTTCGCACGAGAACTATCTGAAGAAGCACACCGGCATGCTCGAAGCGTACGAGCGCGCCGGCTTCGTCGCGGCGAAACAGGCCGAGGAGCGGCGCATGTCGCGCGCGCTGACCGGCGAGCTGGCCACGTCGTACACCGCCGCGAGCACCGAGCTGCAGACGCTCCTCGACGCGAAGCGCGCCACGCGCGAGCGCGACCTGCTGTTCACCTGGCTCTACACCGCCTCGCCGATGCTGACGCAGGCGAATCATCTCTATCGTCTCAGCGTCGAGCGGCCGAAAAACGAGCTCGATCGCGCCGAGGATTACACCGAGCGCAATCGAAAAAAACTGCAGCAGACGTTGACGCGCAACCGCCGCAGCATCGAGCCCGGCAGCGATCGCGCGGGCCTGCGGCTGTTCCTCCTCGAGGCCACACGCCTGCCGGCCACGCAGCGCATCGCGCCGGTCGACGAGGCGCTCGCCGCCACCGGGCAGTCGACGCCGGAAGCGCAGGTCGACGCGCTGCTCGACCGCCTTTACGCCTCGACGCGCATGGGCGACCAGGCGGTTGAAGAGCAGATGTTCAACGAGACCGCCGCGCAGCTCACCAAGCGGAACGATTCGATGATCGCGTTCGCCGCGGCACTGCGTCCGTTCGCGCAGGAGCTCGACCGCCGCGACGCCGCGCTCGAAGGGGCGATGTCGCGCCTCCGCCCGACCACCCTCGAAGCGCTGCGCGCGTCGCGCGGCGGCCGCCTCTATCCCGATGCGAATTCGACGCTGCGCGTCGGCTTCGGTCAGGTGAAGGGCTATGTGCCGCGCAATGCGGTCTGGTACGTCCCGCAGACCGACATCCGCGGCATCGTCGAGAAGAACACCGGCGAAGAGCCGTTCAACGCGCCGCAGGCGCTGCTCGACCGCGCCGCGAAAAAAGAGTTCGGCACGTACGTCGACGACGAGCTGAAGACGCTCCCGGTGGCGTTCATCACCACCAACGTCGTCACGAACGGCAGCTCCGGCTCCGCGTCGCTCAACGCTTGGGGTGAGCTGTGCGGCCTCGCGTACGACTCGAACTGGGAAGGCGTCGGCTCCGACTACATGGTCGAGGAAGACATCACCCGCACCATCCACGTCGACTCGCGCTACATGCTGTGGGTCATGGACGCGGTCGACGGCGCGACGAACCTTCTGCAGGAGATGGGCATCACTCCGCAGATCGCGAAGTAAGTCGAGACGTAGTATCCTTTCGGAGTCATGAAGCGAGCCCGCCGGCGTAAACCCGGCGGGCTCTTTTTTTTTATCCGAAAAGGAGACCTCGTCATGCGGATTCGAATTTTGTTGTGTGCAGTGGTGCTCGCCGCGGCGGCGGGCGTGGAGGCGGCGGTCATCGACGTCACGGCCGCGCCGTACAGCGCGAACGGGAACGACGCTCTCGACGACACGACGGCCATCCAGAACGCGCTGAACGCCGTGCCGGCGTCCGGCGGCACGGTTTACGTTCCGGCCGGTGTGTACATCATCAGCGACGTGCTGAAGATCAAGTCGAAGACCACCTTCCGCGGCGACGGGCCGCGCGCGTCGCAGATCCAGATGGGGACGAACGGAAACGACGACATCCTCGAGAACAGCGATCAGGTGAACGGCAATGACGGCATCGTCATCGAGGACCTAGAGCTGAACGGCAACAAGACCAATCAGAGCGTGCTGAACATGGTCATGGGCATCGACCTGCTGAAAGTCACCGACTTTGTGGTGCAGCGCGTCTACGTGCACGACTGCGTGCGCGACGGCATTCACGTCTACGGTGACTCGCGTCGCGGCAAGATCCTCGACAACACCGTCCGCAACAACGGCAAGACGGGAGCGATCGGCGGCAACGGCATCGGCATCCCGAACGGCGTCGACATCATCATCAGCCGCAACCTCGTCACCGAGAACATGCTCTCCGGCATCGACATGGAGAAGAGCAATCCCTCCTGGAACGCCGACGAGATCGAGCGGATCCTGATCTCCGACAACCACATCATCTCGAACGCCGAGATCGGTATCAGCAGCGAAGGGGAGCCGGCCAATCCGAGCCGCAGCATCACCATCACCGGCAACCACATCATCAGCAACCTCGAAGGCATCCGCATCGAGGACACGCGCGGCTACGTCGTCTCGAACAACACCATTAAATCGACGCCGACGAACGGCATCGTCATCACGGGCGACGAATCGATCGACGGCACGATCACCGGCAATCACATTTACGACGTCGGCAGCGCGAGTCCCGGCAATTACGACGGGATCTACATCGATTCGACGCAACAGCGCATCACGATCACCGGGAACAACATTCAGGGCGTCGGCGTCCTCGGCGTGCAGCACATGCGCCGCGCCATCAACGCGCCGAGCGCGACGAACCTCACCATCGTCGCGAACACCGGACGCGGTGGCGCGGATCCGACGCAGATTTACGCGCCGGCGGTGACGAACCTCGTCTCCACGAACAAAACGAACTGAGCTAGACTCGGCGGCGCAGACAGCAGTTGTCCGAACGCGGCGGCCGGAATCTTCCGGCCGCCGTTTTTTTAGCGAGTGCGGCGGCCCGGATGTCGTTCGGTCGAGACCGGCGACATTTTTGCGTTGCCGCTCTCGTTTGACGGTCACGTTGCATGGCTAAGCGCTCGCGTATCAAAGACTTTCTGTGGCGGCACTCCGCCGGGCTCGCGTTTCTGGCGATGCTCGCATTCGTCGTGTTCCTCGGCTTCACCGGCTACACGTACGTCGTCATCACGAAAAAATTCGACTCGGCCACACGCTGGGATCTGCCGAGCCGCGTCTACTCCGACGCCACGCAGATCGTGCCGGGCACGCGCTACACGCGCTCGCTGCTCGAGCCGAAGCTGAATCACGTCGGCTATCGCGAGGTGCGCAAGCGCGTCGAGAATCCGGGCGAATACCGCTACATCGGCGACGATCTCGAGATTTTCCTCAACAATTTCGAATATCCGGACATGGAGTTCCACGCCATGCCGGTGCTCGTCGACACCGACGCCGGCACGGTCCGCACGATCCGCCGCGTCACCGACGGCATCACGCTGCGCGGCGTGCGCGTCGAGCCGGAGCTCATCACCTCCATCTATGACAACGAGATGGAAGACCGCGTGCCGGTCACGCTCGACAGCGTCCCGAAAGTGCTGGTCGACGCCATCCTCGCCACCGAGGACCGGAGCTTCTACTCGCATGAAGGAATCTCCATCCGCGGCACGATCGCCGCGCTCGTGAAGGACATCCGCACGAAGTCGATGGCCGCGGGCGGCTCGACGCTGACGCAGCAGCTCGTGAAAAACCTCTACCTCAATCCCGAGCGGACGCTGCGCCGCAAAGCGCAGGAAGCGCTGATGGCGCTGCTGCTGGAGATGCGCTACTCGAAGGACGAGATTCTCGAGGCGTATCTGAACGAGATCTATCTTGGACAGAACGGCTCGGTGCAGATCGTCGGCGTGGAGCAGGCCTCGCAGGTTTACTTCGGCAAGAAGGTCACGTATCTCACGCTCTCCGAGGCCGCGACGCTGGCGGGGATCGTCCGCTCGCCGAACGTCCTTTCGCCGCTCAAATATCCCGAACGGGCGAAGCCGCGCCGCGACACCGTGCTGCGGCTGATGAAAGAGCAGAAGCGCATCAGCGAGCGCGAATACCTCGAGACCGTCGCCTCGCCGCTCGCCGTGACCCGCTTCCCGAAGACCTCGCGCAGCGCGCCGTTCTTCGTCGATCTCGTGCTCAAGCAGTTGCGCGAGACGTATCCCGAAACGCAGCTCAAAACAGAGGGGCTGCGCATCTTCACCACCCTCGACACGATCATGCAGCGGTCGGCGGAGAGTGCGCTCGACAGCGGCATCGGCGCGCTCGGGAAAAAGTACAAGCACATCCGCAACTCGCAGACTCCGCTCGAAGGCGTGGTCGTGACCGTGCAGCCCGGCACCGGTTACGTGAAGGCGCTGGTCGGCGGACGGAATTACTCGAAGACGCAGTTCAACCGCGCCATTCAGGCGCGCCGGCAGCCAGGCTCGCTCTTCAAGCCGTTCGTCTATCTCTCGGCGATGGATCCGGCGCGCGGCGGTGAAGCGCTGACCGCGTCGTCCGTGCTCGACGATTCGCCGATCTCCGTCCAGGCCGGCGCCGCGGTGTGGCGTCCGCAGAATTACGACAATCGCTTTCACGGCCGCGTCACCGTGCGTGAAGCGCTCGCGCATTCGTACAACATCCCGGCCGTGCGCGCGGCCATCGACGCCGGCGTGCCGAACGTCATCAAGACCGCGAACAACATCGGCGTGGAGTCGCGCCTGCAGCCGTATCCGTCGATCTCGCTCGGCTCGTTCGAAGTGACGCCGCTCGAGATCGCGTTCGCCTACTCCGTCTTCGCAAACCTCGGCGTGAAAGCGGAGCCGGTGTCGATCCTTGCCGTCGTCACGCGCGACGGCAAACTGCTCGAGACGCGCAACGCGAAGATGAAGCGCGTCGCGCCGGCCAGCGTCACCTACGTCATGAACGACATCCTGAAGGACGTCTTCAACTACGGCACCGCCGGCCGCGCCCGCTCGCTCGGGTTCCAGCACGAATACGCCGGGAAGACCGGCACCACGAACAACTATCGCGACGCGTGGCTGATCGGCTATTCGCCGCGCATCCTCTCGCTGGTCTGGATCGGCTTCGACGACGGACACAGCGTCCGCCTCGCCGGCGGCGATGCCTGCCTGCCGATCTGGGCCAAGCACATGAACCGGATCGACGGACTGATCGCCGACGTCGACTGGCGACGTCCCGACGATGTGACCGAGCGGGAGATCGATCCGGCCACCGGGCTCCTCGCCACGCCGTATTGCCCGCGCACGCGGACCGAGTCGTATGTGGCCGGCACCGAGCCGGAGTCGGTCTGCTCGCTGCACGCCGGCAGCGGCGATCCGAGTCCCTACTGGAACGATCGGCCGGTGGTCGGCGAACACTCGCCGGCGGACGCGCCGCTGCCTGCCGAGCAGCCGCAGCGCGCGGAAGAGGAACGGCGCAAGCGCGAGGAGAAACGCGGCCTGCGCGGACTGCTGCGCCGCATCTTCGGCGACGGCGACGGGAACTGACGGGCCCGCAACTTGCGTGTGTTGCCGAGTTCGCCTCCCGGCGGCCTCGGTCCAATCTCGACGGCCGCGATTAAACTTCGCGAAATCAGCGTTACGCAGGCAACGAATGAGCTCTGTCGTTCAACAGGCACCGCCGGAAACCTTCTTTACGCGCATGCGTCAGCGCGCGGACGAGGGATTTCTCTACGTCGGTGGCTTGACCGAGCTCGCCGGTCAGACCCTCGTGCAGCTCCGGCGCGGACCGATGGAGCGGCCGCTGCTCACCGCGCAGCTCGACCAGATCGGCGTCCGCTCCCTCTCCATCGTCGTCATCACCTCCGCGTTCATCGGAATGGTGCTCGCGCTGCAGACCGCGTACGCGCTGGCCGATTTCGGCGGAAAGATGTTCGTCGGCACGATCGTCTCGCTCTCGCTCGTTCGAGAGCTCGCGCCGGTGCTGATGTCGCTGATGGTCGGCGGCCGCGTCGGCGCCGGCATGGCGGCGGAGCTCGGCACGATGAAGGTCACGGAGCAGATCGAAGCGCTCCGGTCCATGGGTGTGCATCCCATCGATTACCTCGTCGTCCCGCGAACGCTTGCGATGGTGATCGCGATGCCGCTTCTCGTGGCGGAGTGTGTGGGGCTCGGGATCCTCGCTGGTTACTTCGTCGGCACGCGAGTGCTCGGGATCAATGAGCCCTACTACGTCG
>DASVRB010000217.1:0-1917 GCA_036388835.1 Thermoanaerobaculia bacterium
CACCGGTGCCACGCTTGATCGCGCGCTCGATGTTGTCTTTCGGCATGTTGTTGGCCTTCGCCTCGGCCACTGCGGCGCGCAGGCGAGGATTGCCGTCCGGATCGCCGCCGCCCATGCGTGCGGCGACCGTCATTTCCTTGAGGATGCGCGTGAAGATCTTGCCGCGCTTCGCGTCGGCCGCACCTTTCTTGTGCTTGATCGTGCTCCATTTACTATGGCCGGACATTTCAGGGACTCCTTGAGAGAGGGTTGAACTTGAAGGACGGCAAGTCTATCAAATGATCGCGCCTGAATTCCCGATCCGCATCATCACGGACGACGGCGATTGCGAGGAGATCGAATCGCCCGAGGCGCTCATGGCGCGGGTCGACTCGATCGACTCGAGCGATCCGCGCGTCTGGGTTCGCGACGCACTCGACAGAACGGTGCGCCTCCGCATGCGCGGAGGCATTCTCGAAGAGCTAGAGACGGCGTGACGCGAAGAACGCGAGCGCCGCACGAATCACCGAGAACCTAGGGATCGTTGTCGGTTCTCGGTTATCCGTTGTCTGCGGTGTTTCGCCCGAGCGACAACGTGCGGACAACCGACAACCGAGAACCAACAACAAATTCGAGGAATCGTTGTCACCTTTCTGCCGTGTTCCGCCCGAGCGACCACGTACGGACAACCGACAACCGAGAACCGACAACAGATTTCCACGTACTATTCACCGTCACACGGAGGTCACGTTCATGGGCTTGTTCGACGCGTTGCGCAACGAATTCATTCAGATCATCGAGTGGCTGGACGACAGCAACAACACACTCGTCTACCGCTTCCCCGTTCACGACCAGGAAATCAAGATGGGCGCGCAGTTGACGGTGCGCGAGAACCAGGTTGCGATCTTCGTCAACGAAGGCGAAGTCGCCGACGTGTTCAAGCCCGGCCGCTACGAGCTGTCGACGCAGAACATGCCCATCATGACGACGCTGCGCAGTTGGAAGTACGGCTTCGATTCGCCGTTCAAGGCGGAGGTTTACTTCTTCAACACGCGGCTCTTCACCGACCTGAAATGGGGCACGCAGAACCCGGTGATGATGCGCGACGCGGAGTTCGGCATGATCCGGATGCGCGCGTTCGGCACGTACGCGATCCGCATCGCCGACGCGAAGGCGTTCTTCACCACGATCGTCGGCACGCAGCACCTGACCACGACCGAAGAGGTCCTGGGCCAGCTGCGCTCGACGATCATCAGCCACTTCTCCGACATCGTCGCGGAGTCGAAGATCGCGGCGCTCGATCTCGCCTCGAGCTATCGCGAGCTCTCCGGTCTCGCGCAGAAAGAGCTCGCCCCTTCATTCGCGAGCTACGGCCTCGAGCTGGCGCGCTTCAACATCGACAACGTCTCGCTCCCCGAGGAAGTCGAGGCGGCGATCGATCAACGGACGAAAATCGGCGTGCTCGGCGACCGCATGCAGCAGTACACGCAGTTGCAGACCGCCGATTCGATCAAGATCGCGGCTGCGAATCCCGGCGGGGTCGCAGGCGCCGGCGTCGGCCTCGGCGCAGGCGTGGCGATGGGACAGGCGATGAGCGGCGCGTTCAACAACACCGCCTCGGCGCCGCCGCCGGCACCCGGCCATCACGCCGCGCCGCCGCCTCCTCCCGGCCCGCAGGCGAATGTGCCGCGCTGGTCGCTGGCCATCGACGGCAAGACGTACGGCCCGTACACCGATGACGCGCTGAAGGCGATGGTGCAGGGCGGCCAGGTCGCCCCGGCCACGCAGGCGTGGCGTCCGGGCGCGAGCGGCTGGGCGCCGCTCGACACGTACTCGGAGCTCGGCCTCGGCGGCGGCAACGACATGCCGCCTCCCCCGCCGCCGATCAAGTAAGTAAGTCTCGTCTCTGTGGAGCGGCGGCCGCCCTCGGCCGCCGAG
>DASVRB010000218.1:0-8979 GCA_036388835.1 Thermoanaerobaculia bacterium
GGCGGCCAGGAAAGCGCCTGCGGCTGGTGCAAAGACCGCTGGGGCCTCTCCTGGCAGATCACCCCGCGCGCCCTGACGGACGCGGTCGCGGCCGGACGGGAGGAGGCGAGACGCGCGTTCGAGGCGATGATGACGATGCGGAAGATTGATGTCGCGGCGATCGAGGCGGCGCGGCGGGGGTGAGCACACGTAGTGCTCACGAGCGGGCCGCGCTGGCGTAGGCCGCGGCACGGGGGAAGGGGCGGCCGGGGCGACTCGTCTGAATGGCGGACGCGTTGCAGCGCGACAGCGAGCTTGCGACGAGGATGATCGTCACCGGCTACCGCACGCCGGCGCAACACCGTCAGGGTAGATCCGCTCGAGATCGCGCGCTTCTCGACGCATCCGATCGGCCCGACTTGCCGGCCGAAAACTCGCGCCCGCGTTCGAGCGCAGGGACATTTTTGTGGCAACAAAATCGCAAATAAGTTTTCTGACGTAAGACCACACTTCAGGAGACCCATATGCGCGTTCGCGCCGCCCTCGTCGCAATCCTTCTCACCCTCACGACCACCGCCGCCCACGCGGCCTACCGCATCAGCGTGTGGCTGCCGCCGTGGCTCACTGCCGCTCAGACACGCACCGCGCAGCACGCGGGGATCATCACCGAATCGAATCCGGTCTACTACACGATGGAGACGAACGGCGCGATCAAGCTGAATTGGAACGCCGACACTCCCGCATGGACCGCCGCCATGGCCGGCACCGAGGTGGTGCCGACGTTTCAGAATTACGTGAACGGCTGGAACGGCAGCGTGGTCGTGAACTACGTCATCCACCCGTCGTATCGCGACGCCTACACCACCAACATCACCAACCTCGTGGTCTCGAAGGGCTACGCGGGCGCGGACATCGACTACGAGAACCTGCCGCTCTCGGCGCGCGCCGACTTCAATGCTTTCATTGAGCTGCTCGCCACGAAGCTCCACATCGCAGGCAAGACATTGTCCGTTTGCGTCTATGGCAAGACGAAGGACGCCACGAGCTACGCGCCGGCGGCGATGCAGGACTACGCGCACATCGGCACGCACGCCGACTACGTCAAGATCATGACCTACGGCGATCACGCCACTCCACAGCCGAACACGACCTACGCATGGCTGAACAACGTCCTGACGTATGCGAAGTCGACCATCCCGCATCAGAAGATCCAGGTCGGTCTGCACTGGTATGCACACGACTACACCTCGGGTGACTCGTCGCCCGACTCCATCACCTATCAGGCCGTGCAGAACATCCTCGCCGCCAACCCCGGTACCGTCGTCATCCGCGACTCCGGCAGCGGGGAGCTCACCTTCACCTACACCTCCGGCGGCGTGCAGCACACCGTCTGGTACATCGACGGCCCCGGGCACGCGGCCAAGATGCAGTACGTCATGCAGAACCACGGAACCGTCGGCGGCTTTGCGCACTGGAGCATGGGAGAGGAGGATCCCGAGGTCTGGGGATCGATCGCTCACCTCCGCCCGTCGTGGGAGTTCAACAAGGACGGCAATCACGACGTCGTGCTGCGCAACAGCGCCACCGGCGGCGTCGCGCTCTGGAACGTAGCCGGGAACGTCATTACGCAGGGGACGCAGATCGCCGTCGATCCGAGCGTAGTGGTCGAGGTCACCGGCCGCTTCACCCGCGACGGTCACAGCGACGTGGTCGTGCGCAATCCCTCTTCCGGCGCGATGACGCTGTGGCAGATGAACAACCACACCGTTGCCGCCACGCAGACCATGCCCACCGTGCTCGACTCGAACTGGAAGGTCGTCGGCGCCGGCGACACCGATGGTGATGGACGGGCCGAGATCATCTGGTACCACCAGACCGCGGGCAATGTGGCCCACTGGCAGCTCGTGAACGGCTCCTGGACCATCACCATGATCGATTACGGCGTGCCGCTCGACTGGCGCCTGCAGTTCGTCGGCGACTTCAATTTCGACGGCAGGGCCGACCTCCTCTGGCGCAACGTCACCACCGGCGAGTTCGCCATGTGGAACCTCGACGGCCCGAACGTCACCAGCCGCGCCTCGATCCCCTTCACCGCCTCGCTCGACTGGCAGCTCGCCGGCGTGGCCGACTTCAACCGCGACGGCTACTTCGACTGGGTGCTGCGCAATGAGTCGACCGCGCAGGTGGCCATCTATGAGATCAAAGACCGCACCCTGCTCAATGGCGCGGCGTCGCCGTCGCTCGCCAGCAGCGACTGGAAGATCGTTCGCGCAGGCGACTTCACCGGCGACAACAAGGCCGACATCCTCTGGCGCAACGTCAACAGCGGCACGGTGGTCCTCTGGCAGATGGACGTGCGCACCGTCGTCGCCGCCCCGACCCTCGGCGGACCGGGCGTCGACTGGACCATCAACTCGCGCTGACGACACGAACCGCGGGGCCGCCTTTCCGGCGGCCCCAACTCGGTGCATTACGGCAGTCGCGCGATCGCAATTCACGACTGTGAATGAACGAACTGCGCGCCGACCTTTCGTTTTCCGCCTGTAGGCCGAGTCCGTCACGGCATCTCCCTTGCGATGTGTAGTCGTCGAAGGAGAATTCGATGGCTATCAGGAACAGTGACGAAGTCGCAGGCAAAACCCGCAAAGGTATTGGCGCCGTCAAAGAGAAACTCGGCCGCGTCTCCGGCAATCACAGTCTCGAAGAGCAAGGCGCTGCTGAAAAGACGGCCGGCGGTTTTCAGGCCGGGGTCGGCAAAGTCGCACGCAAGGTCAATGACGTCGTCGACGACGTCGCGCGCGATCTGAAGAAGTAATCGCGCCGCCGTTCGCCTCCGCGCGGTGGCACCCGCTCTGCTACTTCATCTCTTGTCCGCGCGCGCAAACGCGCGCCGGGCAGGAGGAGAGAGATGACGAGCTCGAACAATTCGAATGACGGCGGCAACCGCGGCGACGTCCATCACGCCAATCCCGACAACGCGGCAACCGATCCGGACGCGGCGAGGCAGCAGGACCAGGTGAAGGCCGATCACGACGCGCTCGCGGACCACGCGCGGCGCGTCGAAGCGTCCGTGCCGGGCGGCGATCCGCGCAATGCCGCGACCGACCGCAACGCGGCCGCGCAGCAGGACCAGGTGAGGGCCGACCACGACGCGCTCCAGGAACAGGCGCGCCGCGTCGACGCCTCGGTTCCGAGCGGCGGTGCACGCACTGCCGCCACCGATGCCGACGCCGCCGCGCTGCAGGACCGCGTGCACGCCGATCACGAGCGCCTGCAGGAGTCGGCGCGCCGCGTCGAAGCCTCTGTGCCGGCCGAAGTCCGCGACACGCCAGTCCAGCCCGCAAACCTCGGCACACGCGCGACGGAAGACACCGGCGACTCGATCCGCAATGTCGAATCCGCTCGCGACAACGCCGACGCCGCGCGCGACAGCGCCCGCCGCGTCCAGGACAGCGTCTCCGACAACGACCGCAATAACGGCTAGATCCAGGTGGGGGACAGGCAATCCTGCCTGTCCCCTCGTGTTCGTCGGCACAACAGCAACGGACAGGCAGGATCGCCACTTCGTCCTTGTGGAGCGGCGGGCTCTTAGCCCGCCGATTTTTTGCGAAGACTCGGCGGCCGAGGTGGCCGCCGCTCCACACAGCATCGCCTGAACGCACAGCTCCCGTCGCCGCGCGCGTATGATCCTCGCCCGAAGGAGAGGAGCTAATCGATGCAATCGACACTCAGGCGTGGGAGCGTGCTGTTTTCGTTGCTGTTGACGTTCGTTCTGGTGCGGCCGGCCGCGGCCCAGAGTGAGATTCCGGCCGATTTTTCGCCTGTCACCGAGGCGTTCGATCACATTCGGCGGGAAGTCATGATCCCGATGCGCGACGGCGTGAAGCTCCATACCGTCATCGTCATCCCCAAAGGCACGGCACCGGCCCCGATCATCCTCACCCGCACCCCATACGACGCCGACAAGCCGACCACCCAGACCAGTAGCACGAATGTGGCGATGGTGCTGCCGGTGGCCGATGAGCCGCTGCTGCGCGCCGGCTACATCCGTGTCTATCAGGACGTCCGCGGCCGCTATAACAGCGAAGGCGACTATGTGATGACCCTGCCGCTGCGCGGACCGCTCAATCGCTGGCCGGTCGACCACACCACCGACACGTATGACACGGTCGAATGGCTGGTCAAGAACGTCGAGCGCAATAATGGCCGCGTCGGCATTACAGGCGTCTCGTATCCCGGCTGGCTGACGCTGATGGGCATTGTGGATCCGCACCCCGCGGTCAAAGCGGCCGTGCCGATGTATCCGATGGTCGACGGCTGGATCGGCGACGATTTCTACCACAATGGCGCGTTCCGCCAGACCATGTTCGAATGGATCTACAACATGGGGGCGCACAAGAAGAGCGATTACACGCCGCCCTTCGGCTATCGCGACATGTACGAGGCGTTTCTGTCGGCGGGATCGGCGGACGCGCTCGCGCGCCGCTACAATGCGGACCGCCTCCCCACGTGGCGGAAGCTGGTCGACAATCCCACCTACAATGAATTCTGGCGCGGACAGGCCGTACAGGACCTGCTGGCAACGAGGCCTTTGAAAGTCCCGGTACTGGTGGTGCACGGCCTGTTCGATCAGGAAGACAATTTCGGCGGCATTGCGGTCTACAAGACGCTCGAGGCGAAGGACACCGCAAACAACATGGTCCATCTCGCAGTCGGACCCTGGAATCACGGTCAATCGCAGCACGAGGGCTCGTCCCTCGGCGCAATGCGCTGGCACGCCGATACCAGCCGCTGGTTCCGCGAGCAGGTGCTGCAGCAGTTCTGGGATCAGCACCTGAAAGGCATTACGCCGGCGCAGCCGACCCCGCCGGTCATTGCATTCGACACCGGCGCCTATGAATGGCGCACTTACAGAAGTTGGCCCGCCGACGGCCAGACGGCGCCGGCGCGACTGCACCTGCAGCCGAATGGCGCGCTCGGGTTTACTGCGCCCGCGAATAGCGGCGGCGCCACATACGCCGAATATGTCTCCGATCCGGCGAAACCGGTCCCATACCGCGTACGGCCGGTGCTGGCGATGTACAACGCCGATTCGTCGTGGAATCGCTGGCTGGTCGACGATCAGCGTCCGTTTGCCGACCGTACGGACGTGCTCACGTTCGCCAGCGAGCCATTGACCGAGCCGCTCACGATCAGCGGTGAAGTGGCGGCCACTCTGTTCGCCTCCACCACCGGCACCGACAGTGATTGGGTAGTGAAATTGATCGACGTGTTCCCGCCCGAAGTGCGCTCCAATCCGACCCTCGGCGGCTATCAACTGATGGTGTCGGGAGAGATCATGCGCGGCCGCTACAGAGAAAGTACGGAAACGCCGAAAGCGATCGAGCCCGGCCGCGTCGCGCCATACCGCGTGCGCATGCCCGAAGCGAATCACACGTTCATGCCCGGCCATCGGATCATGGTGCAGGTGCAGTCGAGCTGGTTCCCGCTGTACGACCGCAATCCACAGACCTTCGTCCCGAACATCGGCAAAGCGCAGCCGGCCGATTATCGCGCCGCGACGCAGCGCATCTGGTTTGCTCCCGGGCAGGCGAGTTATGTCGAGCTGCCGGTGGTGAAGCGCGTGGCGACGCGTTGAATTAATCCCGCGACAGTGCAAGCCCTGTCACCCCGAGCGGTAGTCGAGGGGCCTGGGCGGGAGGGGCGGCAGGCATGTGCCTCGTGCCCCGCCCGCCCAGGTCCCTCGCTACGCTCGGGATGACAGGTGGGTCATGTCATCCCATTGGGCCGGGATCACTCCAATCTGCGGCTGCCGCATGCGTCTACAGCAATGCCGCGAGCTCGCTTTCCTCCACATACGGCGATTGCAACCTGATCGGGGAGCGGAGGTCCTTGAACAGCAGGTCGCCGCGGCCGAGGAGTGAAGAGGCGCCGTTGTCGCCGCCGAGCACAATGCGCGATTCCGCCGGCTTCACGACACGCAGGCAGACCCGCGCCATCAGATTCGTGTCGATGACGCCGGTCACCACCTCGCGCGAAGGGCGTTGTGTCGCGAACACGAGGTGCACGCCGGCCGCGCGTCCTTTGGCGGAGAGACGTCCCACAAGACGCTCAATCTCTTTGCGCTGTTTGGGGTCGGCCATGATCAGGTCCGCGTATTCATCACAGAAGCAGACGATGCGCGGCAGCGGGTCGTGCTTCAGGTTGTACGCGCCGAGGTCGGGGAGACCGGCCTCGCTGATCAGGCGATAGCGGCGCTCCATCTCCTCGATCAATTCATTGAAAATCGGCGCAATGGCAGTGTCGTCCGGATAAACGACCGGCGCATAGAGCGACTGCGATTCCTCGAACGCATGAAACGCGGTGCGCTTCGGGTCGATCAGCAAAAGCTTCAAGGTCGCGGGCGTGTTCTGCGCGAGCAGGCTCGCAATCGCTGCACGCAACCATTCGCTCTTGCCGCTGCCGGCAGTGCCGGCCACGAGCATGTGCGAATCCTGCGGCTTCGCGAAATCGGCCCAGTGCAATGAGCCGTCGATCGCCACTCCCACCGGAAAGCGCGAGCTGCCGGCGCGCGACGGCTTCGCGAGCTCGCCTCGCAGGTCGCGCCAGTAGACGGTCTGCCGGTCCGGCCGTTCGACGTCGATGACAATGCGGCCGCGCTCGATCGAGATCTGCGGCTCTTCGGCAGTCTGCAAACGCACCCACAGCATCGTCGCGAGCTGCGGAATGCGGTCGGGACGGACACCCGGCTCGGTGTCGACGTAATAGCGGATGAACGCCGGCCCGGTCAGCGGCTCGCCGTCGAGTTTGACCCGCACGCCACCTTCTCGCAATGCGGCGATGATTTTCTGGCCAATGGCGGAGAGGCGATCCTGCTGTTTATCCGCATTTCGTTGCGGCACTGGCGCCGCAGGCACAATGGTCTGTTCGTTATCTGGTGCGTCCTCGATGACACCGGCGAGGCGTCCGATCAACGCCTTCAATTTCAATTGCGCGTCGGCCAATTGGTCGGAGGCGAATCGTTGTTCGTGCGGCTCCGGTTTGAACGATAGAAGTGCGACGTCGTCTGTACCAAGCAGCATGCGGTACATCGCGGCCTGACATGCATCAGCCTCGGGGGCAGTGCGTCCTGATTTCAATTCAAGCGCGCACAATGCGCCGGTTTCAGGCTGCCGCAATAGTGCGTCGATGCGGCCATTGACGAGCACGGGACCGGACCAGCTTTCATCACGCAATTCCTGATTGACTTCGTGCTCGCTCCCCGCAAACACGACCTCGCGCGCCTCGGCGATGCTGCGTCCGCTCGCACGTTGTTCCCACACCAGATCGGCGAGCCAACCGGTGAGATTGCGCACCGCCTCCCAATACGACGCAACTGCTGTCGCCTCGCCCTGCAATTCGGCCTGATGCTCCTCCAGCCGCGGCGCGACATGCCACGCATACGCATGCGACGCCAGCTCCCGCCGCCACGACTCCTGCGTCGCATCCGCCCGCTCCAGCGGCCGCACGAGATTCACCCGCTCATCACTTCCAGTGAGCCCCGCAAAGGTTTGATGAAAGAGCGTCCCCAGAAGCGGCAACGCCCGCTCGCCCGTACCACCCGATTGCGGACCGCCAGCAGCCCAGTACACGTTATTGCGGATTTCAGTGACGTTGAGGGTTCGCATTTTTGGAGTTCCTCGGGTTCCTCGGAGTTCCTCGGAGTTCCTCGGGTCTTCGGTTCTGTCCGGCGTCAGCCGAGGAACTCCGAGGAACTCCGAGGCACCGCAGTTCAAGTCCTCTCGATCGCACTACTGCGCAAAAACACCAGATCTCGTTCGCCGCGGATGACGCCGAAAATTGTGCTCTCGCGGGCGGTGAGGTCGCGCAGGTCGTCGAGGGATAGTTTTGCGTCGGTGGCGATTGTGTCGAGGGCGACGATCCAGCGGCCGACCAGCAGTTCCTGCACGCGCGATGCGAGCTCCTGTTGGGACGGCGTATCCACCGCCTCACCGGCCACGGCGCGCACTGCTTCGATCACGGCGTCGGGTGTGTTCGCGGCGAGCCACGTCTTCAATTCCTCCGGCTCGACCGGACGGCCGTTCAGCGTCAGGTCGCCGGCCGCGGCATCGGCGAGCAGCCGCCGGAGCGCGGCCAGTGCCGCATACGCCTCGGCGGAGAGGCGCACCACGCGCGCGCCGTTATCGGCGAGCTCGCGCAATCGCTGCTGCGTCGCTCGCGCCGTCGCTTTGATCGGCAGACGCTGATCGCGGACGACCACCAGCTCGTCGTATTTCTTCTGCGCGTTGAGTTGCCCCAGCCGCTTGAGCCGCGAGCCGAGGCTGTTCATGTTCTCGCCGTTGCAGACCGCGACCGCGATCTTCTTCCCGTCGCGATCGAGGATCACATCGACGTCTTTGATCCGCGTCGCGCGCTCGGCCTTGACGCGATCCGTCGCGGCCGCGCGAACGAGGCCGTCGATGATCACGCCGTCATCGATCATCGGCGCCGGCCGCTCGCGCTCTTCATCGAGCGTGGAGTCCCACACCGAACCGAGCGACTGCTCGGGAATCGCGACCTCGCGAGGAACCTCGGTGGCCGGTGCGGCAGCGGCGGACGTTTTCGCAGGTGCTGCCGTCTGCCACGCATCGAACAACTCGCGGCACCGCGTCAGCAGCGTGCGCGCGCTGGTGACCGGAATCGACAACAGCTCGATCTGCGACTTTGTGAGCGGCCACACCGGATCGCCGTTCGAGACTTTTTCGAAGACGCGGACCTGTTCGAGATCGTCATCCGTGCGCACGCGTTGCTGCACGAGTTGCGTCGCGTCAGCGGTCGTGAGCAGCTTCAGGCTCGACGTCCGTTGCGCGATGCGATCGAACAACGCCCGGCCGACGATGCCTTCGAGCGTGCCGACGAAATGCACCTGCGCGCACGTCACCACCGCCACGTTCTCGTGCAGCGAAATGAGTTGCGTGACCGCGTGCGCGTAGGCGAGCAGGCCGGTGCGGTCGTCGGGAT
>DASVRB010000219.1:0-3233 GCA_036388835.1 Thermoanaerobaculia bacterium
AGGTTGCGGAGCGGCCGCCGCTCACCAGAAGTCGTCGCTCAGTGCCGGCTCGCGAAGAACTCCGCCACTTCGTCGACGCTCTTCGTGTTGAAGATGTGTTTCGCGGAGAGGCCGCCTTTGCGCGCGACCCAGGTGCCGGTAATGACGGCGTTGTATTCGCCGATCGAGTGCGCGTCGGGGTTGATGCTGAACATGACGCCGCGGTCGACCGCGCGTTGAATGTGGCGCCAATCGAGGTCGAGGCGGTTCGGGTTGCCGTTGATCTCGATCATCACGCCGCGCTCGCCCGCTTTCTCGAAGATGCGGTCGTACTCGACGCTGTAGCCGGCGCGCGCGAGGAGTTTGCGGCCGGTGAGGTGGCCGATGAACGTGACGTTCGGATCGTCCATCGCGCGGAGGATGCGCTCGGTCATCTCGTCCTGCTCCATCTTGAAGTTGGAGTGCACGGAGGCGATGACGAAGTCGAGCTTCGACAGCACTTTCGGACCGTAATCCATCGTGCCGTCCTGCAGGATGTCGGCTTCGGTGCCGCGGAAGACGCGCATCGGCGCGAACTCCGGCGCGTGCCGCGCGATCTCGGCGTGCTGCTCTTTCAGCCGGTCGGGGGTGAGGCCGCCGGCGTAGTACGCGGCCGGTGAATGGTCGGACATGCCGACGTACTCCCAGCCGCGCGAGTGCGCCGCGGAAAGCATTTCCTGCACGCTGTTGCGGCCATCCGAGAAGGTCGTGTGCACGTGAAACGTGCCGCGGAGCTGCGCGAGCTCGACGAGCTTGGTCCGCTTCTTTCGTTTCAGCTCTTCGGCGGTTTCGCGACGCTCCGGCTCGACGTAGGGGATCTCCGCTTTCGTGAAGACGTCGCGCTCTTTCTTCGCTTTTGAGATCGTGCCGAACGCTTCGACGAACTCGGCGCTGCCGGTGGTGCGCAGGAGCACGGACCCGAATTCGGCCGGCGCCGCGAGGTGAAACAGCACGTCCACTTCTCCGCGCGACACTCCTTTGTACGTGCTGTCGTCGAGCTTCTCCAGGTTGGCGA
The DNA here is from genome assembly GCA_036388835.1 of Thermoanaerobaculia bacterium. Taxonomy (GTDB): domain Bacteria; phylum Acidobacteriota; class Thermoanaerobaculia; order Gp7-AA8; family Gp7-AA8; genus QHVT01. Next base: position 1,034 of record DASVRB010000219.1, read on the forward strand.
CGATGTCGCCGAGGCGCGCGACGATCGCGTCCGGCTTCTTTGTCGCGATCACGATGTTGACGTTGCGAATCACCTCGAGGCGGCGGCGCACGCTGCCGGAGACTTCCGCATCCTCAACCTCGTCGAAATCGGCCAGGCGCTCGCGAATCAGCTCGCCCACTTCAATGCCGACGGGCAGGAGGAACTGCGACTCGCGCATCCGCGCGAACTCGATTCCTTTCAAAATCTGCTCGGACGTTTTCGCGCCGAATCCTTTCAACTTGGCGAGCCGCCCGCTGCGCGCCGCTTCTTCGAGATCGTCGATCGCGGCGATGCCGAGCTCCGCGTACAGCACGCCGATCTTCTTGAGGCCCAGGCCCGGAATGCGCAGCAGCTCGAAGATGCCGGGCGGGTATTGCGCGCGCAGCTCTTCGAGATAGGCGGAGGTGCCGGTGCGGACGATCTCTTCGACCACCTGTCCCGTCGCTTTGCCGACGCCTGAGACTTTGAGAATGGCGCCGGAATCAACGAGTGCGCCGAGGTCTTCCTCGATGTTTTCGACGGCGCGCGCGGCCTTCTCGAACGCGCGTGATTTGAACGGATTGGGGTCGCTCAGCTCGATGTAGCGCGAGATCTCATCGAGCATGCGGGCAACGGTGAATTTGTCCATTGCCCGCCATTATCATTCGCGGCCATGGAACCTCGCGAACGTCTCGTCGTCGCCGTCGATCTCTCCAGCCGCGACGAGATTCTGCGAACGATCGAGACGCTGCGCGGAACGGTCGGCGTGTTCAAAATCGGCCTGCAGGCGTTCATCGCCAACGGGCCATCGATCGTGCGCGACGTGGTGGCAACGGGCGAGCGGGTGTTCCTCGATCTGAAGATTCACGACATCCCAAACACAGCGAAGCATGCGATCGCCGAGGCCGCGGCCCTTGGCGCGTCGATCGCCACGGTGCATGCGGCGGGCGGCGAGGCGATGCTTCGCGAGTGCGCTCACGAATCGCTGCTGGTTCTCGGCGTGACGGTGCTCACGAGCCTCGCCGAATCGGATCTGCTGCAGATCGGCATGGGTGGAAATCCGGTCGAGAACGCGGTGCGGCTTGCGATGCTCGCGCAGAGCTCGGGGTTGCGCGGAGTCGTTGCGTCGCCGCTCGAGATTGCACCGATTCGCGAGGCGTGCGGCGCAGGATTCACCATCCTCACGCCAGGAATCCGGCCCGCTGGTGCCGATGCCGGCGATCAGCGGCGGACGATGACGCCGCGGCAGGCGATCGCGGCGGGGGCGGACTTCATCGTCGTGGGACGGCCCATCACAAGTGCGGCCGACTCGAGGTCGGCCGCACTGAGGATCGTTGAAGAGATGAGTTAGCGGACGCTGCGACGGCGAGGCACGCCGCAGTTCTGTCCCGGGCCCGCGAAGAAGATGTTGCGCGCGGCGAACTGGCGGCGAACGCCGAGTGCGTCGGTGGCGATCGCGCGGAGCGTGTACTCACCGCGCGGGGTCGCGTCGAGATTGACATTGACGCGCCACATCGAGACCGGCGTCGGCGCCGAGACATCCCAGCGCAGCGGACCGCCGAGCGTGGCCGCGCCGAGGGCCTGGTTGTTCAGGAACAGCTCGACGTTCACGATCTTCTGCGGGCCGGTCACCCAGCCGCGCAGCTCCGCGCCGCCGCAGACGAGATGCGTCGGGCTCTCGAGCTCGATGCGCCCCGAGGCCACGCCGCACGAGCCCCAACTCTGCAGGCCAGTCTCCTCGCCGAGGACATAAACGTAATTACCGACCGCGACCGGATTGTGCTTCACCTCGTCGTCCCAGGTGAACGTCACGTCTTCGTACACACGCGGCGCCGAGCCTTCGTAGACCGGGACGCGGAAGTCGAACACGTCGAACGCGATCGTGCGCGCCGGCTCGAGCGTCATCGGATCGATCTCGTCGATCAGCGTCACGAGACGCGCGCTTGCTTCGTCGTAGTACGCGCTGCGGCTGAAGCGAAGGCGGTTGCTGCGCTCGATCGTCAGGTAGAGCGGGATGGAGACCAGCGCAGTGCGCGTGAAGAACGGCGACATGCCGGGGCGCACGGTGTAGACGTCGTAATACTCCTGCGTGCCGACCGCGAGGAAATCGCTGCCGTTGCTGACCAGCCAGCGGCCGGGGCGATCGACGTTCGCGAAGAGCACCGGCGCGGCGGGATTGGCGATGTTGAATGCGAGGAGC
>DASVRB010000220.1:0-3229 GCA_036388835.1 Thermoanaerobaculia bacterium
CTGCGCTCGGTCTCGGAGCGCCTGCGCCACGTGAACTCGCATTTCATCACCGAAGTCATGCGGACCGAGCGCTTGAGCCTGGTGGGTTCCATGGCGAACTCGATCATCCACGATCTGAAGAACCCGATCTGCATCGTCCGCTGCTGTGCCGACCTGCTCGCGGGGCAATCAACTGATCCGCGCACACGCGAGCTGACGACCATGATCGAAGGCGCGGTGGACGGCATGCTCGCCATGACGCAGGAGCTGCTCGACTACGCGCGCGGCTCTTCCGCCCTGAAGAAGGAGAGCATCTCGATGTGGCGCTTGCTCGATGAGCTCACGCAACAGTCGCTGAAATTGCTCCCGGGCCAGAACGTCCAGTTCGTCAAACACATCCGCTACGAAGGCGACCTCGATATCGATCTCGCGCGCTTCACGCGCATGATGAGCAACCTGATCAAGAACGCCACCGAAGCGATGAAGGGGGGCGGCATTCTCACCCTCACGACCGACGTGGTGCAGAACCACATCGTGGTTCGCCTTTCCGATACGGGCTGCGGTATTCCGGCCGAGATTCTGCCGAAGCTGTTCGAGCCGTTTGTCACCCACGGCAAAACGCACGGAACCGGCCTCGGCATGGCGATCGCCAAGTCGATCGTCACGGCGCATGACGGAAAGATTTCCGTCGCGAGCGTGCCGGGCAACGGCACGACGGTAGATATTCGCCTGCCCGCGCCAATTCGCACCGAGACGCTCAGCGAAGCGGCAGCTTCCGCTTAAACGCGCTCGCGCCTCACCAAATCTCCCGCCGGATCAGTCCACGGCCACGGAGTTGCGCAACGTTCGCGAAAGTGGTTAGGGTGAACGCGTTCCGGCTAAGTCACGTCACTACCCCGTGGTGTAACGGTAACACAGCGCCCTTTGGAGGCGTTATTCATGGTTCGAATCCATGCGGGGTAGCCAGCGCAGGCGGGTACGGTGTGGGATCGAGCGTGTTGCCAGAACGCGTCCGAATCATGAAGGCGTCGCCGCTGTTCACCGTGCCATCGTTGTTCACGTCGGAGCGGAAGTTGGATACATCGGCCGACTGACCGGAGCGCGGACGCGTCTGCGTCGCATCGCCGGAGTTCGTCGTGCGATCACCGTTCGTGTCGCCGATGAGGAATGCGACGTCGACCGCCATCGTTGGTGTGCTGTTGCCGAGCGCATCGGTCACGCCGTTCAACGTGACCCTGACCGTTTGCGCGTCCGTCACCCCGCTCAACTTCACAATGTATTCGTTCGGATTGGAGCCAACCGAGCGGCTGCTGACGGAGCCTGTGCCGCTCGTCACGGAAGCGTTGCCGACATTCGCGACGGCATTCGCGAACTTGAAGACGATGCTGTGCGTCTCCGGTGAGGGCTGACCAGCGCGACTCTCGATGCCGACGGCGCCGCTGAGCGGCAGGTCGACGTCGAAGCTGGCGCCGCTGTTGCCGTGCGTCTTGCGCGAGGCGACGCCGACGAGCGAGACCGGGGTCGCTTCGGCCAAAGCCATATTGACGGCGGCGAGCGCATCGATACGTCCCCAGCCGTAGGTGTTGTTAGGCACAGCGGTGTTCGTATCGCCTCCGCACATCTCTGTCGTGGTCTTCTTGGCCGCGCTCTGCTCGATGATGTCTTCGATGCGATCGACATTGCCGGCCAGCTTCGGATTAGCGGAAATGACGAGCGCCACTAAGCCAGCGACATGCGGCCCGGCCATGCTCGTGCCGCTCAGGTTGCCGTACTCGTTGTCGCTCCCGCGTAAGGCGGAACGAATGGTCGAGCCAGGCGCGGAGATGTTCGGCTTCAGGTAGAACGGCGATTGCGGATCTTCCGGGTCGGCGGCTGCCGGTCCGCGGCTGCTGAAATCGGAAACCGTGTCCGTGGTGTGCGTAGTCGAACCAACCGTGAACGCTTCGGGATAACGAGCGAGCGGGTGGTAGATCGTGTTGCAGCCCGGCGCGTTTGGTTCACCCACGCCGTCGTTTCCTGCCGAGGCGACATAGACGATGCCGGCGGCGCGGCTGGCCTTCAGCGTATCGCGAAGCGGATTCGGCTCAGGCGGGCAACCTTCGAGGCAGCCCCACGAATTGTTCACCACGTGCGGCGCCTTCGTCGGATCCGGAGCGGTCCCATCGATCTTGGTCGGCGCGATGAACCACTGCATGCACTCGAGGTAAGTCGGAATCACGCCCACGCCATTGCTCAGGTTGCGGCAGGCCATCCAGCTCGCCTGTGGCGCCATGCCGACCTCGTTCGCGCCGCCGTCGTCGCCGACCATTGAGCCCATCGTGTGCGAGCCGTGGCCGCCCCCGAGGATCTCGTCGTCATCGCACGGCAAGGGCGAAGGCTGACCGGCGCCGGTTGGGCCGCCGGGGTTGCAAGCGTTGGCCGGCTCGGGCGGCCAGTTCGGAATGTGGATCGCGTCATGCCAGTTGTAATCATGCACCGAGGCGGCGGCCGATCCGCCCCAGCCGCGGTACTGACGTTTGAGCGCATCGTGCGTGAAACGCACGCCCGTGTCCGCGCCCGCGACGGTCACGCCCTGCCCCTCATAACCCATGGCCCAGACAGCGTCCGCCTTCACCTTGAGGAGTCCGGGCGTGACGGTCTGGACCTGGTCCGGTGAAGGAGGAACCGCGTTGCTTGCCGCTGGCTGCTGATCCGGCGGCGGAAGCTGGAGAGCGCCTTTACCGACGGAGTGAACAGCCGCCACTTCGGAGCGCGCCGCCACTGCTTCAACCGCAGCGAGATTACCCTTGGCCCAGATTGCATTCGCAACCCAGAACGGCCGATACTCCGCACCGAGCTGCGCGAGAAGTGAGCGGACTGGCGCCTGCGTTCTCTCCGCGACGCTGGTCAGTTGCTGGTAAACGAACGTGCCTTTTTCCGCCTTCGTGGCGAGCGTGCGCGCCGGCGTGAGGTCCGCCTTCTCCGCCATGTAGATGATGAACTCCGTCTCGCCGGCGTTCGCGGCGCTCATGACGTTCGGGTCGATTTTCGCGCGCCAATCACCAGCGGCGACGAGCGCTGCTTTCATGGCGGTCGGGCTGTTGTTCTGTGCGCGCGACGGCGCGGCGAGCGCAAAAATCGCGAGCGAAGCGCCGCTTGCGCAGAGCAAAAGCGCGAGGGCGGTTCGGGGGTTGAACATGCCGGTTGTCGGGGCGGGAGTAATTTTCATGTGAGTAGGGTTTGAATGGCCGCGCGCTGTCCAGCGGCGTCG
>DASVRB010000221.1:0-8186 GCA_036388835.1 Thermoanaerobaculia bacterium
CAACTCGCCGTTGCCGGCGATCATCACGCGATCGAGGTCCTTCCCTGCGCGATGACGGTTCACGACCACCGCGCGCACGATGCTGCGGCCGACGATCGTGAACACGATCGCGAGGAAGAGGAACAGCGCCAGCGTCGCGCGCGAGTACGGCACGATGTGGCTCTGCGCGGGACGCACCCACAGCAGGATGCCGGAGAGGATGGTCGTCGCGACGATCGCTCCCATCGCCACGGTCACCGCTTCCTCTGTTTTGCCGCGCGCCGGACGAATGCGGTAAAGCCCCTGCACCGCGTACGCGCTCGGAAAGACGATCGCGATGAGAGGGAGGAGCATCGCGTACGTCGCGAACTCCTGCTGCCCTTTCGTGATCGGAATGACGCCGAGATCGAAGCGGACGAACCAGGCGCAGATCATCGCCATGCACGACGCCACCACGTCATTGACGAGGTAGACCGACGCGAGCGCCTTGTGTTTTTTCTCGATCATCGTGTGCGACTGAGCTCTTGCAGCGCCGCGGCGAATTCCCGGTCGAAACGCGCGCGTGAGAACGTCGCCGCGTGTGCCCGGATGGCGGCTCGATCCCACTGGTGCGACTCGACTTCGTCCAGTCCCCGGCGAAGCGACTCTACAGTTGCCTCGCCGAAAAAAATCCCCGTCCGTCCGTGCACGACCGAGTCTCGCACGCCACCCTCGCCGAGCGCGACCACTGGCGTGCCGAGGGCCATCGCCTCGATAGGAGTGATCCCGAAATCCTCGACGCCCGGGAGAATCAGACTTTGCGCGCGGCCGACCCGCTCGATGATCTCCTCGCGCGAGACCGCGCCGAGGATCTCCACGTTCCGGCCGCCGCGCTTCTTGAAATCCTCGAGCAGCGGACCTCCTCCGATCACCACCAGCCGCCGATTGCTCGCCATTGCCGCCGCCACCGCGAGGTCGACGCGCTTGTACGGCACCAGCGCCGAAACCACGATGTGGGAATCGTCGCGATCGCTCGCCAGCGGCGCGTGCAGAAACACGTCGTCGACGAACGGATGAATGACCGCGGCGTCGCGGTCGTAGTAGCGGCGGATGCGCTCGCGCACGAACGTCGAGTTCGCGACGAACGCCGTCACCTCATCCGCTGTCTTCACATCCCACCGCCGCAGAAACGGTGCGATCGACATCACCGCGGCGCGGCGCAGCGGCTTCGAACGCGGAAAGTAATCGTCGAAGCGATCCCAGATGTAGCGCATCGGCGTATGGCAGTACGAGAGATGCGGCTTGCCGTGCGCGTTCACGCCTTTCGCGACGCAGTGGCTCGACGAGACGATCAGATCGTAGCCACGCAGATCGAATTCGCGCGCGGCGCGCGGATAGAGAGGAAGGAGATGGCGGTAGTCGCTCGCGCGCATGGCGAGCTTCTGCAGCGACGAGACGCGGATGTTGCGCCGCTCGATCTTCTCCGACATCGAACCGCGGAAGTGGAAGAGCGTGAAGAGGTCGGCCTCGGGGAGCGCATCGAGGATTGCCTCGAGCACCGACTCGCCGCCGCGCATGCCGGTCAGCCAGTCATGAATGACGGCGACGCGGCCGGTCATCTCTTCCTGGGTGTCCTCGGCTCGGTTGGTTTCGGCTCCGGCGCTCGCGGTTCGGGGGTCGACGCCAGCGGGTACTCGTCCTTCGCCGCGCACGCATCGCAGATGTGATCATTGCGAAAGTACTCGCTCGCCGGAATCGCGGTCAGGCACGTGACGCAGATGTGCTTTCCGGTGCGCTCCGGCAACGCGCGTGGCGGCGGTTGGTCGTGCATGCGGCAAGTCTACTAACATCGCCTGCCGCATGCTGCTCCTCGTCCGTTTCGTATTCGTGCTTCTGCGCAGCCTGGTGCGGCGCAGGATCGGTCCGCTCGATGAGTCGGTGGTCCGCTACACCGCTCTCCCGCAGGACTGCGACCTCAACTTTCATCTCAACGCCGGCCGCTTCATCAGCTTCATGGACGTGTCGCGCGTGGAGCTGATCGGCCGCATGCGCCTGCTCGTGCGCGTGCTGCGCCGCGGCTGGCGTCCGGTGGTCGGAGCGGCGACGGTGCGCTACCGCCGCTCGATCATGCCGTTCGAGCGTTTCGACATCCGCTCGCGTGTGATCGGGTGGGACGAGAAGTGGTTTTACGTCGAGCACATCCTCGAGAAGAACGGGACGTTCTGCGCGAGCGGCTACATGCGCACCGTGATCCGCGGCCGCGACGGTGTCGTTCCGCCGCGTGAGGTGCTGGCGCTGCTGCATCTCGAAAACACGCCGTCGCCTGCGCTGCCGCCATTCGTCGCGGATTGGGCCGCCGCCGAGGATCGGCGGTGAGACGGAAAGAAAAAGCGGAGAAGATCGGCGCGATCCTCGATGAGCTCTATCCGGAGCCGCCGATCCCGCTCGAACATCGCGATCCCTTCACATTGCTCGTCGCCGTACTGCTCTCCGCGCAAACGACCGACGCGCAGGTGAACAAAGTCACGCCCGCACTGTTCGCGAAAGCGTCCACGCCCGAAGCAATGGCGCAACTGACCAGCGACGAGATCCTGCAGTGCATCCGCGCCTGCGGACTCGCTCCAACGAAAGCGAAAAACGTGAAGAAACTCGCCGAAACGCTGATGGCCGAGCACGGCGGCGCCGTGCCGCGCGACATCGAAGCGCTCGAGCGCCTCCCCGGCGTCGGCCACAAAACCGCGAGCGTGGTGATGAGCCAGGCCTTTGGCGAGCCGGCCTTCCCGGTCGACACCCACATCCACCGCCTCGCCCACCGCTGGCGACTCTCCAACGGCAAAAACGTGGAGCAGACCGAGCGCGATCTGAAGAAAGCCTTCCCGCGCGAAACCTGGTCCCGCCGCCATCTGCAGATCATCTACTTCGGCCGCGAGTACTGCCCCGCACGTGGGCATGAGGCGAGTGTGTGTCCGATCTGTTCATGGGCATCGAGGCGGTAGCTGGTGGCTGGTGGCTGGTTCCTCGGCCACGGCGTAGAACGAGTGGAGGACAGGCAATCCTGCCTGTCCCCTCGTTGACGGTGGCAGAGAACGACCGGAGGGACAGGCAGGATTGCCTGTCCTCCACCATCTGTCGCTACGGCAGAATAGCGGCGAGTTGCGTCGCCGCACTCCACCTGGAAACGGCGCAGGGGCTCAGCGCGGTGCCGGGGCGAACCGCGCTGTTGCTTCTGTCATCCCGAGCGTAGTCGAGGGACCTGGGCGGGCGGGGCGCGACGCACATCCTTCCCGCGACCCACCCGCCCAGGTCCCTCGCTACGCTCGGGATGACAAGTGGGTGAAGCCAGCACCCGACCTGCCCCGCGACAACGACGCCGAAGTAGTACACCGCGCCCAAGGCTTGGCCAACCAGCGCCGCCGACCGTGTCGGCCGCCGGCCGGCCGTGCCGGCAAATAACTCGCGTACAATCGCTCGTCCCGTGCGTCCAAAGCTCCTGCTGCTCGCAACCCTCGTGACCCTTCCCCTGTTCGGGCGTGAGTTCGACGTTCGTCCGGCGCCGCGGTGGGTCGAGCCGCTCGACGTCGTCACGAACGTCGTCGTGGCGAAGCAGAACGTGCGCTGGGGGATTTACGAGATCCTCAGCGATCATCAGCTTCGCGAGGACGCCGAGTACTTCCGCACCGTCCGCAAGGTGCTGTCGCCGAGTGGCGTGCAGAACGCGTCGGAGCTCGAGCTCGACTTCGATCCGTCGTTCGAGCGGCTGACCATTCACGAGATCACGCTCATTCGCGACGGCGTGGCGTACGACGCGCTCGAGGCGGACGCGATCCGCGTCATCGACAAAGAAGACGACGCCGACAACCGCATTTACGACGGCGCGCGCACCGCGCTCATCTTTCTGCGCGACATCCGTCCGGGTGACGTGATCGATTACTCCTGGTCGCTCACCGGCGCGAATCCGATTCTCGGCGGACGCTTCACCGACGAATTCGATCTCAGCTCCGGCGTCCCCTCGCGCCGCATCCGCCACCGCCTGCTCTGGCCTGCCGGACGCGCGCTGCAGTGGCGCGGCGCGCAGCCCTCCATCGTCACGAACGGCGCGGAAAAAGTTCTGACCTGGGAAGCGACCGACGTCGCCGCGCTCGCGGTCGAGGACGCGATTCCGAGCTGGTACGAGCCGTGGCGCTCGGTGCAGGTGTCGGAGTTCGCGACGTGGCACGACGTCGCCTCGTGGGCCGATGCGATGTTCCGGCTCCACGAGCGCTCCACGCGCGAAGTGCGCGAGCTCGCGAACGAGCTCCGCGCGGTGCACGCCACGCGCGATGCGCAGGTCACGGCCGCGATCCGTTTCGTCCAGGACGACATCCGTTACCTCGGCCTCGAGATCGGCCGCAACTCGCACGAGCCGCATCAGCCGTGGGAAACGCTGCACGCGCGCTGGGGCGACTGCAAAGACAAGACGCTGCTGCTCGTCGCGCTGCTGCGCGAGCTCGGCCTCGAGGCCTATCCCGCGCTCGTTTCCACGCGCCTGCAACATCGCATCGAAGAGAAACTCCCCTCGCCGTTCCTCTTCGATCACGTCATCGCGCACGTCATCGAGAACGGCCGCACGTACTGGGTCGACGGCACGATCTCCGATCAGGGCGGCACGCTCGCCACCATCGACACACCGAGCGACCGCCGCGCGCTGATCGTCCGCGCCGAAACGTTGACCCTCGCAAAAGTCGGCACGAACGCGAAGGCCGAAACGCTCGTCGAGCAGACCTACACCACGACGTCGTTCGACGCGCCGCCGGCGCTGGAAGTGCGGACGACGTATCGCGGCTCCGACGCCGACGCGATGCGCTCGCACCTCGCCACGCTCTCGCTCGAGGATTACGCACACGACCGCATCAACGATCTGGCCGTCGACCAGCCGAAGATCGCCGCGGACGGTCTCCCGACGGTGAAAGACGATCGTCTTCGCAACACACTCATCGTCACCGAGCGTTACCGCGTTCCGGAGCTCTGGAAGGGCGGACACTGGACCTGGTATCCGCGCGTGCTGGAGTCGCATCTGCTGCGGCCCGACACGATGATCCGCAAGATGCCGCTGGCGTTTTCGTATCCGCTGAACGTCGAGCAGATCGTCCGCTTCAATTTCCCGGAGGCGGTCGAGGTCGAGAAAAACTCCTCGGTGACCGAGACCCCGACCTTCCGCTACGAATACGCGGTCGTCCGCAACGGCAAGACCGTGACGATCCGCCGCTCATTGCGCGCGCTGCGCGACGTCGTCGAAGTCAAAGACGTCGCCGAGCACCTCACGAAACTGAACGAGATCTGGAGCGAGATCGGCTATCGCCTCGCCCCGGACGGCGCCTCGCGTGTCGAAGCCTCGGCGATGGCGAGCTCCGACGTGCGGTGGGGTGTGGCCGGAATCCTCATCGCCGGCTCCTTCGTCGCGATCTGCTGGATGCTCGCCACGCGGCATCCGGCGCAACTCGCTCCCGCCGGCGCCGCGTTTCTGCCGGGCGACGCACCGGCCTCGGCTCTCTCGATTGCGGGCACGCACGAGATCGCGGCGCATCTGGCCGGACGCCCCTGCGCGTGCGGCGCGCGTACGTACTCGGTCCCCGACCTGCAGCACGCACGCTACGCCGAACGCGAGCTCACGATCGCGACGCGCCAGTGCGGCGCGTGCGGACGCGAGCAGAGCCTCTACTTCACCGGGAGCTGACCAGCGTCCGCGTCGAGCCGTCCGCGAGCCGCACGAACCGCGGCACCGCGCCCGGTCCGACCTCCGCGCGCCGCGCGGATACGCTTCCGTTCCCCTCCTCCGCCATCACGAACACATCCTCCGCATCGCGTGACCACGCGTATGTGATCGTGGCCGGACTGACGAATGACGCCGGCGCCGCGATCACCTGCTCGACGATCCCGCGCGCGCCGCGAGAAACTCCACTCCAGACCTTGCCATCGTGGTGGAAGCGCCCGCGCGTCGCGCGCTCGCCGCGCGCCGTCACTTCAACGAAGGTGGAGGTTGCCCACGTCTCGATCGACGTGCCGTCGCTCTTCGCGATCACGCTGTGCGCGATCACGCCGCCTCCCGGTTTTTCATACACCTCGAATACCTCGGTGCCTTGCGCCCGTTTGCGTGCGTCGCGCAACACATACGTGCCGGACGAGATCAACGCGCCGCGCGTGTAGCGGCCGCGGTGCGGCTGCGGCGTGCCGTTCACAATGTCGCAGATGTCGTCCTCGATCGTGGCGGCGGCCGGCGTCTCGACGAAACGTCCGAGCTCGCGAGTGCCGCGTTTCACGATGACTGTCGGCACGTTCGTGATGTTGCGTCCCGCGATCACCTCCATCGGCTCATGAAAGTCGCTGTCGATGCCGATCAGCTCCACGCTGACGTTCGGATTCGCGGCCGCCGCGATCGATTTCAGCAGCCGCGGCACGTACTGCCGGCTGTCGCCGCACCAGGTCGCGAGCACGACCTCGAGCTTCACCGGCTCGTCGATCGCACGCAACCGCTCGACCAGCGCGCCGTCGGGCTGGTAGTGATCGGCAATCGCACGCCACACCGGCGCCGTCTCCGACAACTCCTCGATCGTCATCGGGCCGGCGGGACTCTGATGCGGCGCGACGAGCACGCTCTTGCCGCCGACGTTCGCGAGGTGCGTCGTCCCGGTCGTCACGAGCGTCCCCGCCGCCTCGCGAGGCACATCCGTCGCGGACGTGGCGCGAACGCGATCGGGCGCGAATGCGAACTCCGATTTCGCCGCACGCGCAACGGCCTGCGTCTCCGGATCGAGCAGCAACACCTCGTCGCCGCAGACGACCGCAATCATGCGCGGAGAGGATGTGGAAAGCGTCTGCGCGCCCCGCTCGAGCTTGCCGTCGATGTAAACGTCACGAATCGAATCACGCCATTCACGCGGCGCAGGGATGGGGGTTGCGGGCGCGGTGGAAAGCGCTGCTGCCAGGACCAGGGCGATCAGGGACATGTGTTGCCTCCGGCTGTCGATGTTGGTTGTCAGTTGTCGGTTGTCAGTTGTCTGCGACGTGACGCCGGACGGAAAGTCACAGACAGCCGACATCCGACAACCGGCAGCACCTCCGGCCCCACCACAAAAGGAAATTTATTGTAAGTAAGCCCCGTTCGTTTCGGCACGCGTGGATCTCCGTACGACTCAGGCGGCGTTTGGGTGCCGGCCAGAGCCCGCGGAGGCGACAACAAGGAGACACCAGCAACATGCGCAGCAACGGAAAAGTAAAGTGGTTCAATGACGCGAAGGGCTTTGGCTTCATCACGACGGAGACCGGCGAGGACGTGTTCGTCCACTTCTCGGCGATCTCGGCAAAAGGGTTCCGCTCCCTCCAGGAAGGCGCCAGCGTCGAGTTCGACCTGATCCAGGGGCCGAAAGGTCTGCAGGCTTCGAACGTCGTTCCCGTCTGAATTCAGCGAACCAATCCGAAAAAAAAGGACGGCGTAGCGCCGTCCTTTTTCTATTTGAATCGTCCTATCAAAACCCGATGAAACGGTCCCTCTCGATCCTCCTGCTCCTCGTCGCCGCGAGCTCCGCCATGGCCGCGGACACGGACGTCGTTCGCTCGCAGTTCATCGCCTACTACGCCGCCGCCGGCGCCGATCGCACCGCGCCGCGAATGAGTCAGGCGCTCGATGACCTCGAGGGCCTCACGCGCCAGATCACCGGCGCCGACTGGCTGCGCAGCGACGGCAGCTGGTTCGACATCAACTACAACGAAACGCCGTCCGGCGGCTGGGGTCCGTGGGATCACTCGCGCCGCCTGCTGGTGATGGCGAAGGCCTACCGGACGCCGGGCCAGGGGCTGTACCTCGATCCGACGCTGCGCGCGCAGATCGAGGCTTCGATCGCGTACACGAAGACGTTCTACGGCGCGACCATCATCCCGACCGGCAACTGGTGGTTCTGGACGATCGGCATTCCGATCGACCTCGGCCCGACGCTCGTGCTGATGCAGGGCGCGATCAGTCAACAGGTCTTCGATGACGCGGTGCTCTCGATCCAGCTTCGCATCGGTGCCTCGCCCACTGGACGCGGCCTCGTTGGTCCTGCACCGACGGGCCAGAATCTGGTCTGGTCTTCGTTCACGCATCTCTGCCTCGGCATCCTGAAGAACGACACCGCGCGTCTCGCCGCGGTGCGCGATGCGATGGCCGGCGTGGCCCGGCCGACCGCGGCCGAGGGGATCAAGCGCGACCGGTC
>DASVRB010000222.1:0-21646 GCA_036388835.1 Thermoanaerobaculia bacterium
GTGGCAAGCAGCAACACCGCCGCGTTGCGCGCACGAACCGGATGATTCCGGCCTCGAACCGGAAGCTCTCCAGCTCCGCCACCATCGCCAACTGCCTCGGATTCGACACCCGTCTGGCGACCACGATCTGGCGCGACAACGAGGACCTCATCGTCGTTGGCGACGGCGATCCATCCCTCGGATCGTGGCGCTACGAACGGGACGAAGATTTCATGAACGCCGCCGCGGCGCTCCGTGCGCGCGGTCTCACGCGCGTTCGCGACGTGTCATCGACGTGTCGCAGTTCGATCGCATCACCATTCCCGGGAGCTGGGAGATCGGCTATCTCGATCAGCCGTACGCCGCGCCAGTCGACGCCATCGCCTGGAACGAGAACGGCGAGGCCGGCAAGTCGATCCGCGACCCGGCCGCGCGCGCGGCGCGGGCGATGACCGACGCGCTGGTGATCAACGGCATCGAGGTCACCGGCACGTACCGGCTGCAGACCGAGCCCCGCGCGTGGCAGGAGCGGCTGCTCGAGATCCCGTCGCCGACGATTGCCATGCTGCTGACGACGGTGCTGAAGAACAGCCATAACCTTTACACCGAGATGCTGTTCAAGCGTGCCGGCGGCGGGACCTACGCGAACGCATTCGCGACCGATCGCGCGTTTCTCACCAGCGAGGTCGGTCTGGAGGGGAGCTCGTTCCGCTTTGCAGACGGCTCCGGTTTGTCGGCGGACAACCTCACCACGGCCGCGGCGACGATCCGGCTGCTGCGATGGATGAACGAGCCTGCGCGGCGGGGGATGTGGTGGGCGCTGCTGTCACAACCGGCGACGTCGGGCACGTTGAGCCGGCGGCTGTTGACGCTGTCGGAGCGGGTGCGCGGCAAGACCGGCCCGATTGGCGGCGTGAACGCGCTGAGCGGCATCATCGCCATGCCGGACGGCCGCTACCGCTACTTTTCGATCATGGTCAACCACCACGCCGGCGACAGCGACGAGGCGGTGAAGATCATTGACCTGATCGTGGAGCGGTTCGCTCGAAGCGCTGCCCAAAGATAGTCAACGTCTTGACGGAGCCGTTCTCCACGCCGAACACCACGTCTTCATCGACGCCGTCCCATTCCGAGTAGGCGGTGAAGGTGTCGTACTGCAAGTGCTGCAGGGGGATGCTCATCCGGCTCCACTGGAACACCGGCTCGCCGTTCACGATGGCGATGGTGGCCTTGCCGTACGCGCGGTTCTCGTATTCGCCGGCCAGCTCGTCGAGCGGCCGCGACGTCCTGGTGTCTTTCGGCGCGCTCTTTCTCTTGTCGAGACGGTCGCGCTCTTCCTTCTCGTCGGCCCTGCGGTCGACCATCAGGTAGTAGGCATTCCAGTCGCGCGATGGTTTGTTCGACAGCATGTCGGCTAGTGAGTTGCGCAGCGCCATCAGGGCGGTGCCGCGGTCGGAGTTGATCATCACCACGAACCCGGACTGGCGCCTCGGCATCAGCGCCACGCGGGTGCGGAAGCCGTTGAGCGCGCCGGAATGGGAGATCAGCAGCTCGCGGCGGTAATCCTGAACCGACCATCCCAGGCCGTAGGAGAGGAGGTTCGACTCCGGGTTGAGCTCTCGGGTGAGGTTCTCGAGCCGGACCACCGTCTGGGGCATCTTCGTCTCGTGCAGCGCGTCGGCATCGAGGATCTGGTTGTAATTGAACGAGCCGCCGGCGAGGTGGAAGCGGAGCCAGTTCGCGAGATCCCGGGCCGTTGATTTGATGGCGCCGGCGGCGCCGAGGGAGGTGGTTTCGATCGGCTTTTGGACGGTGAGTCGGTCGGTTTTCCAGTCGTAGTGATGGCCGATGGCGTGGTCCCGGTTCTCCCACTCGGCGTCCGAGAGGACGGTGTTCTTCATCTGCAGCGGCTCGAAGATCCGGGTGCGGACGAAGTCGTCGTACGACATCCCGCTCGCTTGGGCGACGGCGTCGCCCGCGGCCATGAACAAGCGGCTCCTCTCGACCTACGCACTGAGAAACGGCAAGCCGGAATAGCGGTCGGCGCTCACCGTGATTCCCTCGTCCAGTGCGGAGCACCCGCCGTCCGCGCCCGGCGCGGCGTCGTCCCACGATCGTTGCGCAACCTGCGTCACGTCACCGATCGTTTTGCCGCGGTCCTGCGTCGCACACATCAATCTGGGAGGTTTCTGAACGTTCATCTGAGTGTAGTTCTTCTCGCCTTCGTGGCCATTGGCGTACCGCTGTCGCGGTGGCACCACGGTCTGAATCGATGGCACATAATCATGGTCGGACACAACAGGAGATACTGTGAATACATTCAAACAGGCATTGGAAGTGCGAACCGTGCTGGTAGTCGCTTGCGTGGTTGCGCTGGGTGCGAGTTCGCATTCCGTCGCGGGACAGGAGAGTGCACAGAGGGTCGAGCTCTCGTTCGTGAGACCGGCCGGCGCGAAAGACGCACTGCCGGTCGCCGTAGCGGCGGCGGACGACGGCGATAAGGCGCGCAGGGAGAAGAATGCGCGTTACGACCGCCTCTTGCCCAACGCGATCAACGCTACGGGCAAGTCGGAGCGGCATGAACTGGAGACCCGTTGGTGGAGCGGGCTCGCCTCGCTGCCGGTCGCAGAGAGCGACTCGATCGTCGTTGGTGAGGTCGTCAGCGGCCGAGCGCATCTTACGCCGTCGCGAACGGGGCTTTACTCCGAGTTCACCGTCCGGGTTCTGAAGTCTATCCGTGGATCTGGTCGCGCGCAGGAGCTCATCCGCGCCCTGCGCGCGGGCGGTGCGGTCCTTCACACGGACGGCACAGCCACGACGTTCCGCGTCGCATTCCAAGGGATGCCGGCGATCGGTAACCGGTACGTGCTGTTCCTGCGGACTGCCGGTCCCGATTTCGAGATCATCACCGGCTACGACATCACAAGCGGGAAAGTCGCGCCGCTCGATGGAAATGGGGCGACGCTCGGCTTCGAACGCTACGCAGGTGCTGAAGTGAACGCCTTTCTCACCGAAGTACACACCGCGGCCGGCGCTCGCGGGAAATAGCGTACCGGAGGAACGATGACTAACGTACTGAGAACCCTTGCCTCCTGTTCGACGCTCTTCATGATTCTGCTGCTGGTCCAGGACGTGGCGCATGCCCAAGACGTTCCGGGGTGTTCGTCCGCCTGCCAGACCGGTACCGTTGCACGCGAAAACGAGCATTTCCCGGCGAACACGAACATCAAGGTATACATCGACGACAGTTTCACCGCCGAACAGCGCGCCGCGATCACGGCAGCGTTCAACAACTGGGCGCCGGTCGGAGCGATGCACAACATCACCTGGACCATCGTCCAGGGAATACCTGCCACAGGCACCGGTCCAGGCAGCTATTCCCACACGGTGCGCCGCGAGACGCCCGAGGTTAACTTGGGTGCGTCGGGAGAAACCGGGCCTGCGCCGACCGCCTATCAACCTGTGCCAGAGCAGTTCACGTACCAGAACACACGGATCGATCCACGCGTCACGAGCCTCGCTGCACTACAGGCTACGATGGCTCATGAGATCGGACATACCATGGGGCTCGAGGATTGCGCCGACGAGCGGGGCGGTGTTCCGTGTTGCGCGGGAGTCTCCGTCATGCAAGGCCAACTTCCCGACCCGAATAATCCGCAGCAAGCCGACTTCAACAACCTTGCGGGCAGACCGTTAGGTCCGACGTCATGCGATACCCAGAATTCATTTCAGCGCATCGAGGAGGACAAGCCGGAAGAAGAATACCAGCCAACCGGCGGCGGCACAGACGACAAGAGATTGGTCGATCACGACCCGGGCGGTTTCACCCATTGTGACGTCTACTACGAGTGGGCTTGCGAAAACGGCTTCTGCTGGGTGACGTACGCCAGAGTCCTTCAGTGCTATTGACAGTTTTTGCAGTGTTCACGTTGACGCGGTGTTCCGCCGCGTCAACGTGTCCTCACATCATAGGCGGCACCGCGGGCGCACTGCCGGCTGCCACGCCGGTGCCGGTTCAACCTCACAGATCTGGAACCGTGCCTCGATCGTGGCGATGCAGACGCCGCACGGCCGACTTCTCTTCAAGCCCACGTAGCGGACGCCACGATGCGGCTGCCAGCGGTAACGGACATCCCCGCCAGGAGTGAAGTCCAGGGCCGTTCTCGGCTCGCAGCCGTTCGTCGTCGCACCATCTGACCTCAACGGGTGTTCGGGGTCACACCTTCAACCTTGTCCGTGCCCCGCAGCATCTCCAACGGCCGCGACACGACCCGTTTCGGTTGGTTCCGCCACGCGCCGCGAAGGCGCGTTCCTCTGCATTCCATTCAGGATGATCGTCGTGCGGGTCGCGGACAAGCAGCCGGACGCGAACATGCCCGAAGCAAAGAACGCGGCGATCGTCCAGACGGAAACGGCCGCGGCAGATGCTGCGACGTCTTCAGGCGACTGCAGCGGCAAGCACGACGAGCGCGTCCAGCAGGAGTAGTGAGGCGCAGATGATGTTGTCCCCCTCACGAAGCAGCGTCATCGGTCCGGCGAACCCGTCGTGCCACCGCTTTTCGACCGAGCACTTCTTCGAGACGATTCCGGAACGCGGGGCCGACCGGTACCGAACTGAAGCCGGCGGGCGGCAGCGAGCCGGAAGACTCGTAGTCGCGAGGCGCGGCCATGCTCGCGTAACTGGTGCACCTCCTCTCTTTGCGCGCCTCTGTGCTTGCGCACTGGTCGCATAGCGAACGCCGCTCAGCAGCGCCACAGTGGAACTCTCCCTCTGGTGCGTTCGTCCGGCGGGTGAAGTGCTCGGTCCAGCCGCTGGAGCCTCTCGTCCCAGCGTTCGCCGCATTTCTATCGATAAGCCTTAACGTCCGGTAGACACACGCCAGAAAAAATGCGGATCGGCGGGCGAGCGGTTCGGCAGAGATCCCTGACCGCGTCGTGATCGTCGATTGTGGATTCGGTATGTACGTTGTGGCAGCTCAATGGCTCCTCATGACGGACAAATGGAGCACATGCGCTAGGTCGCTCAGGCCGCAGTCTCGGGCCCGGTGTCGATTGAAGTGTCGGAAAGAGTGATGCCATGCAGTGCCTGCTGAAGTACACGGCTGTCACGCAGCACAGCAACTCTTCTCAGGAGATCGAATGAAACCAGCACCAAAGCGTCAAGGAGGCTTTCAATGAAATCTGCGAAACGTCGATACCTCAGCGTATTGACCATGTTGTACCTCGCGCTCAGCATGAC
Source organism: Thermoanaerobaculia bacterium (assembly GCA_036388835.1). Lineage (GTDB taxonomy): Bacteria > Acidobacteriota > Thermoanaerobaculia > Gp7-AA8 > Gp7-AA8 > QHVT01. The sequence goes on from DASVRB010000222.1 coordinate 5,219, forward strand.
CGTGTGGGCCGGCGAGGCCGAACACGACGGAAACGCGAGCACGACTGCAGCGGCTATCGTGAACGGACACGTAATCACACAGCGCACGCTGGATGAGGCTGTTGCAGGGAAGCTGTTTGCGCTCGAACAGCAGAAATACGCAATCCGGCAAGCTGCTCTCGAGGGTTTGATAGCAGACGTGATCCTAGAGCAGGAAGCCAAGAAGCGGAACGTCTCTGTCGATCAGCTCCGTACGTCACTCACGCAGTCGCCGGCGACAGTGTCGCGGGCGGAGGTCGAGGCGGCAAGCGACACGGTGTCGCCCGCTGCGGTCGTGCGCCAGATCGCCCGGCATGTAGAGCACCACGTCGTACTGACGGCGGGCGCCCTTCGTCCGCTGCGATCCTTCCTCCGTCCCTTAGACGTTGACCATCTCCGGAAGCGGCACGTCTAATCCCGGCTAGAAGGAGAACTTCATGTCGTCATTATTGATGGCTCGCATCGCCTGTGGTGTTGCGCTGGTGTTGTCGCTCGCAGCTCCACCCGCCAACGGACAATGTCCTGCACTGTACTCGCGCCCGCGCAACGAAGTCTTTCAACACGACCAGATCGTCAAATTCCGGATCGGCATCCCATGGACCACCCGCTGTGGGGCACAACTCCAAGAAGTGGCCCTGGCGTGGGAGTCCAGCGGCGCAAATACGTACAACGTCAGATTCGACTTCTGCAACTTCGATGTCTGTCCAGAGGCCGACAACCAGGTCTATGTCGGCGAAACGGCGCTCAGCGACACCCGGCCTGGTTACTTTGTTGCCGGAAAGACCTCTGCCACCGGTCTCGTGCGGGGAGACATCTTCCTCAACCACCGGCTGGCAGACTGCGGGACTGTTGCGGCTGCGTTCGCGCACGAACTCGGTCATCCAATGGGATTGAAGGACTGCTACGACTGTACGAACACTGTCATGTCGAAGCTGAAGGACTGGAGCGATCCTTTCCATATGACGACGCCGAGCGCCTGCGATGTCGCAGCAGTGCTCAAGTATTTCGATGCAATCGTCCGGTTCGAACGCAAGACCACCGATCCTATGATTCTCGACCTCGACGGCGATGGGCTGGATCTGACGTCTTCCGCCGATGGCGTTGACTTCGACATGAACGGCGACGGTGCTGGAGAACGTGTTGCCTGGACCGCTGCCGGTTCGGACGACGCATGGCTCGTCCTAGATCGGAATGCAAATGGCGTAATCGACGATGGTACCGAGCTATTCGGAAACATCACCGACCAGCCGCAGAGCGATTCGCCACACGGATTTGTTGCGCTGGCTGTATTTGATGGAGCTGCGGTCGGTGGCAACGGTAATGACTTGATCGATGCGGGCGACGCGGTATGGTCGCGACTGCGTCTATGGACTGATGCCGACCACAATGGAAAAGCCGAATCCGCAGAGCTACAGCCGCTTTCGGCTGCCGGAGTGACGGCGTTAGAGCTCGACTTTAAGACTGCCGGACGCCGCGATCGCCACGAAAACTATCTCCGCTACCGCGCGAAGGTGCTCGGCGAACGCAATGTGGGGCGCTGGAGCTATGACGTTTTCCTGCAACGCGCTCAGTAGGAGCGATACCGAGGCACGTGGCAGTTTCGATGCGTTTCCAACGACGACTCAAGGAGAGAACCGTTTGATGACTGATATCCATATGAAGCTCACTCGTTCCCGCACGGTGCTATGTGCCTCCGTGCTTATGATGTTCCTGTCGCTCTCTGCGACAGCGCAGCAATCGTGTGACTCGGCGAGGTCGTGCACAACTCTGTGGTCGAACGGCTCAGAAACGACGGAGGAATGCCGGTACCGCCAGTACTCCGCGGGCTCCGGTTGTGACTGCTGGTATGTCCAATGTTACACCGCCACCACCCGTACGGTTAACGGACAGGTAGTCATCTCGATCGGTCCATGCCACACCGGGCCGAGTACCGCTGGCCCATTCTGCCGTAATGGTGACGACGTCGATTGCAGCACCGACATCGACGGTGCTAACTCGACGATCGCTGGTCTCAATGGAACAACGGAACTGGCGGTCGTCAGCAGCGAATGCGGCAGCAACAGTCCCATCATCGTGGATGTCGAAGGAGACGGTTACGCGCTGACTAGCGCGCGCGGCGGCGTTGCTTTCGATCTCAACAGCGACGGCTTTCCGGAGAGACTCTCCTGGACGGCAGCGGGGTCGGACGAAGCGTTCCTGGCTGCGGACCGAAACGGAAACGGAATCATCGATACCGGTCGCGAGCTCTTTGGCAACTTCACACCGCAACCTTGGGTCGCCGATCCTAATGGCTTCCTCGCACTCGCTGTGTACGATCGCGCGGGAGACGGCGGCAATAACGACGGTCTTATCGACGCGACTGATTCTATCTTTCCGTTCCTTCGACTCTGGACGGACGCGAATCACAATGGCGTTTCAGAGCCGCACGAGCTGCGTACTCTAGCGGAGGTCGGTCTTCGGGCGCTTCATCTCGACTACAAGGAAAGCCGGAGTACGGACGATTACGGAAACGCGTTCCGATTCCGAGGAAAGGTCGACCGCCACGGATCACCTGTCGCCCGCTGGGCGTGGGACGTTTATCTCGTCCGCGAGTAGGTGAACGGAGGGAGGGCCCTTGAGAGGGCTCTCCCTCCAGGGCTATCGCTAATTCGTCCGCCGTCAAGACTGGCGTCTAAAGTTAGACACGGCGGCCTGCCGGCCACCGACGGCCCGTCGCGCCGCCTTGATTCTGAAGCCGGTGATGATGACGCTCATCGCGTGCATGCGGTTCGCGGGCGAACACGAACTGCACGACCGTTGCCGGCGAACGTGCTGGGATGCGCAGATCTATGATGTAACATCGTACGTGCGCCGCTCCAGTAGCTCTTGCGTATCGCGGAGATCTACGGCGAGGGGCGTATCTAATGCGCGCGCCGCAGGATGTCGGCGTACAAGTCTTGGTATGCGGCATCGTCTTCAATGATCAAGGCGGTCGGCTGGAAAATCATCGCGAGCGTGTACCGTCTACAGCGAAGCTCTGGGGCTGCGCATGCTGGCGCAACAAATCTTCACCTGCTGCGACAACGCGCGCAATGCTGCACGTTGAGCGCCACGCGGCGCCGCGGCGCGAACCGGACCGGCCCTCGTGCGAGTCGACGCCTTGTGTGTCCGGCACCTTCGACGCGCTGCACGAAATCCGCACGCCGCTCGAACGAACCTTCGGCAGCGACGTCGCGCGCAACCGTTATGCATTCGTACAGAGCTGCGAATGCCGTAATACGGAGCCGCAGGAGACGCTGAATGAAACTGCGCGCGGTGATTCTTGACGACGAGCCGTTGGCGCGGGCACGTCTGCGCTCGCTCCTTGAGCCTGACCGCGACGTCGAGGTCGTCGGCGACGCCGGACGTGCTGTCGAAGCGCTGCGGCTGGTGGCAGAGTTTGCGCCCGACTCGTGTTTGTCGACGTTCGGCTGCCGGAAGAGTCGGGGCTCGAATCTCTTCGGATGCTCGACCCTTTTCGGCGGCCGGTCGTGATCTTCACGACCGCCTATCCTGAATACGCCGTCACTGCGTTTGACGTCGCGGCTGCCGACTACCTGCTCAAGCCGCTCGACGCGGAACGGGTGATGCGGGCGGTGAACCGCGCCAGACGACTCCTCGTCGGCGGCCGAGCTGCGGCGCAGCCTCGGTCGGTACCGCCGCGCGAGCTCATCGCCGTTCCTGTCCGTGACGAGATCCTGTTCGTGAAGAGCTCAAAGATCGACTGGATCCTCGCGGAGCGGAACTGCTGCCGTTTGCATTGCGGCGCCGCGTCCTATTTGTTGCGAGAATCGCTGCAGAGCATCGAGCGGTCGCTGGACCCGGCGACGTTCATCCGCGTGCATCGCTCCGCGATCGTCAACCTCGACCGTGTTCGGAAACTCGTTTCCAGCTCCGACGCGGTGTGCGGAATCGCGCTCTCCACAGGTGCAATCGTGCCACTCGGTCCTGCGTACCGAAACCGCCTCGAAGAAGTACTCGGCAGGAAACTGAAGCCGGCGGGTGGCAGCGAGCCGGAAGACTGATCATCGGTGCCGACCAGCAGATCGGTCGCCGCATGTGACCCGATCGACGCTGGCCGTTTGCGGCCACTGCTGCACCGGGCGCGACATGGCTTTCAACGCGGTTCCACGCGGCGCCGCGAGGGAAGGGGACCTGCATCGACCAGTAACACCAGGTCAACTGCGCGGCGGGCGTGACGCCGTCACGCTTTACGAGAACGCACGCAGTTCGACTGCCGAGCCCAAGGCGCCGTGAAATCCCCCCACCCGGTCCGACCGAGGGCGGCAGCGCGAGATGATGCTGTCGCTCGCGCTACGGCAGGACGCCACCGACTCGTGAAAGGAAACGGACGGCCGGGCCGTGGCGGGAAGCTGCAGCACGACCCATGCGGCTACACGGACGCGATCTAGCTGTACCTTGATGCGCGGAACTCCTCGCCGCGACGGCCGCGTCGCCGTCCGCTTCCTCTACGACTGCGCCGCCGTTGCGGGAGCGGCGTTCGAACGTGCCGCCGCTCGCCTGACGATCACGTTCGCCAAAACGATCATGCGGCGGGCCGCGACCGGCAGTTCGATCCAGATCGTGCTAAGGCTTGGCGTCGCGGAGGCGGAGAAGAAGGTGATGCCGAACCGCGCATCGCTGTCGGCGTCGGACGGCGCTGAAATTGGGCGCGATCAGCTCGGCGCCAAGCGGCGTGCTTCGTCCAAGCCGCTCGCATGTTCGTCCTCATTGCGGATTGCCTAATCCCAAGATGCCGCCGCGACCGGACTGGCCTCGTAAACTGCTGTCGGAGACCAGTGTGATAATCGCTGTAGCCGGTGTTCCTCCTGCGCAAAACACGATCCGGATCGTGATCGTCGACCACCAATACGTCGTCCGTGAAGGATTGAAGGTTCTGCTCAGCACGCATCGCGACCTCACGGTCGTAGGTGAGGCGTGGGATAGCGCGAATGCGGCCGAGGTCGTCGCGGCTGTCAGGCCCGATGTGATCATTGTGGACATTCGATCCAGCTCTCCGTCCGCCGCCACGGCGATCCGGCTGCTCCGTCGTGCTTACGCCGGATTCCGATTCGTGGTGTTTACGAATTACAGTGACGAGCAGCATGTATGCGATGCGATTTCGGCCGGCGCGCACGGATACGTGCTGAAGAACGCCGAGCCGTTCGAGATCATCGCGGCGGTCCGTGCTGCGCATGCCGGACGGCGATACATGGCCTCGAACGCATACTCGAGGCTGATCGAGCGCGTCCATGGCTCCGCACTCACGCCTCGCGAGCAGCAGGTCGTGGAACTGCTCGTGCGAGGTGAAAAAAACAAAGCCATCGCCGGCCGTCTGGGGATCGCGGAAGTGACGGTCAAAGGACACCTGAAGAACATCCTTGGAAAGCTGAGCGCCAGCACGCGCACGGAAGCAGTGTGTAAAGCGATCGAACGCGGTCTCGTTCGCTTCGACTGACCCCCCTCGGAAGGAGGGGGCGCGTCTGCTCCCGACGCAGCGCGCGCGCTCCTGCAGATTCCAGCAGACTTCAGCCTCGACATCGCTCAGGAGGTGATGAATGCTGAGATTGAATCGTGTTGGTGCGTTCGCGGCCATTGCCGTGACGGTTTTCGCGCTCAGTGCAGATGCAGACGAGGTAGCAGCGCACGTCAATGGACGTGCCATTACGGCGGCGGAGGTCGACGCCACGATTGAGGCGCGTCTCGCCGCGTTGCAGCGGCAGATCTACGCGCTTCGCAAAAGCTCGCTCGACAATCTGATCACTCGCGCCGTACTGGACGACGAAGCGAAAAAGCGCGGCATCAGCGTCGCGGAGCTAAAGTCGACGCTCACCCATTCCAGTGTCAGTGTCACACCCGAGGAGGTGGAGGAGTCGTATCAGCACAATGCCGCCGCTTATGGCGACCTGTCGCCCGACGAAGCCCGCGAACGTGTCCGCCTCGACCTCGAAGCGCAGCAGAGGATGCGTCAGTATCGCGAAGCGGTCGAAAAACTCAGCCGCGGCGCAGCGATCGAGATCGTACTCGAAGAGCCGGTCGCCGCAAGCGTTGCGGCCGCCGGCGCTCCCGCCCGCGGAGGCGCGAACGCACGCGTGATCATTACGGAGTTCGCTGACTTTGAGTGCACGTTCTGCAAGGAGGCTCAACAAGCGCTCCGTGAGCTCGTGCTGGCTTATCCGGACGACGTGCGCGTGGTCTACCGCCATTATCCAATCGCTGCGCACCAGAATGCTGTTCCGGCTGCGCAGGCCGGATTCTGTGCGGGTGAGCAGAAACGTTTCTGGCAGTTCCACGATGCGTTGTTTGCGGCGCCGCGCGTAACCCCGCAAAGCATCCGCGACGCTGCCGTTGCGGCGGGTGTCGATCAGGACCGCTTCGACGCGTGCGTCGCATCGGACGCATCGCGTCTGGCAGTCGACCGCGACGTCGAGGCTGCGCGTCTCGCCGGGGTCACCGGCACCCCGGCCCTGTTCATCAACGGGCGTCGGTTCCGCCACAAGATCGACCTCCATACGCTGCAATCGGCTGTGGCGCGCCATCTCCAGCCGCCGGCTTCCCACGGCTCCGCTCTCACCGTCGTCCGCCCGTAAAAGCACAACAAAAGGAAGGGTCTCATGAAACGTACATGTCTATGGATGCTCGTAGTATCTCTATTAATCGCCACCGCGCGGGTCGCGATGGCGGAGGCGCCGGAGGTCCCTGCACAGGTCGCTGCGGCGCGGGCGTCTCGGCCCGAGGAGCGGCTCATTCGCGCCGCGTATGCACGCCTGTCGCGGTACCACAAAGCGTTTCTCGTGCGAGAAACCTTCGGCGATAACGAATGGCTTGCTGACAGCCTCGCGGTCAAGTTCGACCTGCGCGATTTTCGTACCGGCTCCATCGACGACCTGCGGACGCAGCCCTGGAGCAGCGTCGCTTCGTTCAGAAAAGCCGACCTGATCACCTTCAATCGCGTCGTGACGACTGTCAACGGCGGCGACGAGATGGTGTCGTATGGTGCGGAGTGGACGCACGGTGTTGCCTCGCCTCTGCACGACGACCGCTGGACCGTCGGCGAAGTCATGGCCATCGAAAACCAGATCTTCCATGACGTGCAAAAGTACACGACGTATGAAGTGACGGTTTCATTGGAAGGACGTTCGCGGACGTACCGGGCAATGGCGGTGTTTCATAACCGCTTCGATCCAGGAAACGACCATCGGCCGGACATCGTCGACAGCATCGTCGGCGCGAACGGCGCGCTGATGCAGCTCATGTACGACTCGCGGCCACCGTATCGCGGCGAAGCACGCCACCTCACGGTCCATTACGGTGGCAGGCGCGATCGCGTGCAGAGCGACTTCTATGAAGGTGAGGTTCTGTCGTGGCGGCCGCGCGATTCGACGGATCACTGGAGTGGCAGCCACGGCGCGGACGCGACATTTCGCCGCGGCTGCGAGGAGACGCAGGTCGATCACCGCTGTTTCGTGATGGTTAGCGTGTCGAAGGTCGAAAACGGGATCACGGGGTACACGCACGCCCTCGCCCTTGATCAGAAGGAAGCCGACACTCGCGGGTCACTGACACAGGAAGTACAGTGCGCCGGCGCCGTGGCAGTCATTATGAAGCCGTGCGTGTTCACGTGCGGCACGAGCGTCACCGTTGGTATCTCCGGCAACGGCCTGAGCGCTACGGCGACCATTCCGTTCAGCGATCCAGACTCATCCTGGAAAGCAGCGTTTGCCGTTGGTATGAACTGCGACAAGAAAGAAGAAGAGGAGGAAGAGGACAACTGCAGCAATACGGACGCGAATTCGAACATCGAGGGGATGGGCGGCACGGAGCTCGTCAACTCGACGTCGAGTTGCGGAGACAACAGTCCGATTCTCATCGACGTCAGCGGCGATGGCTACGCGCTGACAAGTCTTGACGGCGGCGTGCTTTTCGATCTGAACAGCGACGGCGTCCGCGAACGGCTGTCGTGGACGGCGGCCGGTTCGGACGACGCGTTTCTCGTCGTCGACCGCGACGGTAACGGCGCGATTGACAATGGAAGAGAGCTTTTCGGGAATTTCGCACCGCAGTATCCCTCGCCGCATCCGAACGGCTTCCTCGCGCTCGCCGTGTATGACCGCCCCGCGGACGGCGGTGACGGTGACGGCGTCATCAGCAACGCCGATCGTGTGTTCTCGTCCCTCCGCCTGTGGCGCGATGCGAATCACGATGGCGTCGCGACCGCAGATGAACTCCGGCCGTTGAGCTCCGCTGGCATCGAGCGGCTGCACGTGAATCACAAGGAGAGCAGGCGCGTCGACGAACACGGTAATGAGTTCCGGTATCGCGCGAAGGTCGACGGCAAGACTTCCGATGCAGCCCGCTGGGCATGGGACGTCTACTTCCTCGCGCAACGGTACTAGCGGACTGACAGGTTACGAACGGCCGCCGCGCGTGTGTGGCGGCCGTTTCGCGGGCCAGGCGACAGTTCGAAAGGAGAGAAGCAGATGCACACCCGATTTGGGAGTGATCACCTGTCATTGCGCCTCGTGATTTTGTCGACGGCGGTCCTGATCTTTCTTGCGGCAACTCCGGCGGACGCACAGACAGAGCCAAACCCCGTCGCGTACGAGGCGGAGGCGATGTGCGGAAACGATCGCGGCTGCGATCGCCAGACCGCGTGCAGCCAAACGAGCTATCAGCCGGGTCCTCCGGCGACCTACGAGTATGAATGTCGCAGCAGGTGCTATACCGCGACATACCAGTCGTGTAATTGCTACTACGTCCATTGCTACCGCGTGAAGTACACGAATTGCGGTCCGGGGTGCTGGACGGTCGATGTCGGTTCGTGCATGACGGGGCCGTCATGGACCGGCCCGTTTTGCAATGGCGACGATGAAGGGGACGATTGCGCGACATGGTCGGACAGTCCGAATTCGTCTGTCACCGGCACTAATGGCTCCACCGAACTCGCCACTGTCAGCACTGAGTGCGGCAACAACAGTCCGATCATCATCGATCTGGACGGCGACGGCTATGCCCTCACCGACGCCGCCGGTGGTGTCGCGTTCGACTTGAACAGCGACGGCACACCGGAACAGCTCTCGTGGACGACGGCGAGCGTCGACGACGCGTTCCTGGCCGCCGACCGCAACGGCAACGGCCGGATCGACAATGGCCGCGAGCTGTTCGGCAATTTCACCCCGCAGTTGCGTACACCGCAGCCGAACGGTTTCCTCGCAATGGCGATTCACGACAGAGTTGCAGAGGGAGGCAACGGCGACGGTGTGATTGATGCGCGCGACGGCGTGTATCGCTTCCTGCTTCTCTGGCAGGACCGCAATCACAACGGACTGTCGGAAGAAGCCGAGTTGCAGACGCTCGAGGCCGCGGGTATCCGCTCCATCGAGCTCGATCACAAAGAGAGTAAGCGAACCGACGTACACGGCAACGCGTTCCGCTTCCGCGCAAAGATTGACCGCAAAGCGTCGGACGCCGCGCGATGGGCGTGGGATGTATTTCTGGTTCGGCAGTGAGTCCTTGACAGCCGGCGTGGCGATTCACCGTCCGACTGGCCACGCGCTCAGTTGCTGCAATACAAACACTAGGGAGGTTCGAATGAGAAAAAGAGTGAAAATGTGTGCCTTGTTCCTGATCGTCGCGACGATGTCCGTCGCGCCCGCAGTTGCCGAAGAAACCGCCAACTGTGTAACTCAGATTGTCCCCGTCTACCTGTGCGATCCAAACAATTGCATTCAGATCGGCTGGACTTTCGAGACGCGGTGCTCCAGCTCCTCAGGCCGAGGCTCCGGCGGAAGCTGGTAAACGACTCGCCGCCTGATGACGGGGCGTCCGGGAGGGCCGTTTCAGCGGCTCTCCCGTTCGGACGCCAGCGGCGAAGGCGTTGGCAGGATTCAAGCGTCGCCGTGGACCCGTTAGCCGCATCTGCTTCCGCCCTCCCGCCGGCCGATCGCCTCCCGCTCACGTCCCGCCGTTCACTGCGGAAGGGGGCGACACGAGCAGTATGTCGACGCCGCGCGGCGGCGGCGAGCGCTTCCGGCCCTTCCCTTTGCCGCCTAATCCCCTCATGTTCGGACGCACTGAGTGCTGCGGCGCCAGAAACGCACACTGAATGATGGGCGGCGCCAAGGCTCACGCCGTCTGGCTCACAATCGGGAGACAACTATGGTGACTCGCGTAATCATTGCCTTGCTTCTGATCTCCGTACACTATCCCCTTGTCGCGGCGCCGGGCAGACGAGCCGTGCAGGCTCCGCCATCTCCAGTCGTGGCAGCGGCCGGTCAACGAGTCATCGTTCTCCTCGATCGGCCCCGAGGCGCGGCGATTCGCATGCGCCACCAGACGAACGCCATCATCGACCGCAACGCGACGCGTATTTACGCAATGTGGCGTGCCGTTCCGGGATTTGCCGCGACGGTCGACGACGCCGAGTTGGAGCGCCTCCGCAACGACCCTAACGTCATCTCCGTCGAGCCCGACCTCAGCGGCCGCGTCACCGCGCTATCGAATGGAGAGTTGATCGGCCTCAGCGGTCCGGTCGGCCTCAACGGAGAGCTGATTGGCCTTCCCGCGGTGCACGCGCTCGGCTACGACGGCACCGGCACCACGGTCGCGGTGCTCGGCACCGGCGTTTCGGCGCACCCCGACCTGAAGGAACGCATCATCGAAGAGCGTTGTTACTGCGCCAATCCGGACGGCACGGGATGCTGCCCGAATGGCGCCATCGAGCAATTCGGCAACGGGGCGGCGCGCGACGACCTCCCTCACGAAACTGGAGTCGCCGGAATCATCGCTGGCAGCGGCGGCATCGCGCCGCGCGGCATCGCGCCGGGAGCGAAGATTGTCGCGATGCGCGTCGCCGACAAGACTGGGTACATCGCCTGGACTTCGCAGGTGATCTCGGCGCTCGATTGGATCGCCACCAGCGCGCTGCACGTCGACGCGGTCAACATGAGCTTCGCCATCGGCTTTCTGTCGAACGGCCCGTGCGACGGCCATAACCCCGCTCTCACCGAGGCGCTCGGACGCGTGCGCGCTCGCGGGACTGTCCTCGTCGCCGCGAGCGGCAACGACCAATGGGCGAGTGGAGTACGTCCGCCCGCCTGCATCGGCGGGGTGGTTTCGGTCGGCGCGGTCTACCACTTGAATATTGGGTCGGCTTCGCTGCTCGGATGCACCGACGCGCCAGCGGAAATCGATCGTGTCACCTGCTTCTCGAACTCTGCCGCGCAGCTCGATCTCCTCGCGCCGGGTTACCGCGTTCCGACGGCATACAAGACGGACGGAGTCTCGAACGCCAGTGGAACGTCGTTTTCCGCACCGCATGTGGCCGGGGCCGTGGCCCTGCTGCGCCAGATCGATCCGCAGCTGACACCCGACGCCATCGAGGAGTTGCTCGAGTCGACGGGACGCCCGATCATCGACAGCCGAAACGGCGTGGTGACGCCGCGCCTCGACCTGTTCTCGGCGGTGATGAAGCTGCGTCTCAGTGCGGCGCCGTCACTGCGGCGTCGGTCTGTCGGTCACTGACGGAACGGCGAGCGTTCGAGGTTTATGCGCGAGGAGGTTGTTTCCGCGGAAGGGTCGTTCTCCTCGTGGCGAACTGGCACTCATAAACCGAATAGCGCAGCTCCCATTCATGCAACTCGTTTTCCCGTCGAAGGCCGTGGCCCCGAGCGCGAATCGGGGACACCGAGAAAGAGGAAGCCAAGTACGCGAAAGCGCGTGAGCGAGATGAAGTCGCGGCGGCCGGTTCTTTTGGATGAAGCTCACACGACCAAGGAGCGAGCAATTGCCCAGCGTCTTGTCTCGTCGACTCGGCACGGGACGGTTTCGATTCGCTGTGATCCGAAGTGTGGTGCCTCGCACCACACCGGAGTGCCTGCCGCAACAGTGGCAGCTACGCCGGCGCCGCGGGGCTGGCGCACGTGGGAGGTCTCGACGGCGCCACACAGAGCGGGGCTTTTCGCGGGGTTGAAACGATTACGGCCACCCTCGCGGGTGGCCGTAAGTACTTGAATTCAATTGGTTGCGGGGACAGGATTTGAACCTGCGACCTTTGGGTTATGAGCCCAACGAGCTACCAGACTGCTCCACCCCGCGACACTTGGCTTTCCGGCGAAGCGGCGGCGATTATCGGCGCCGGCTCACTTCGCGTCAAGGACTCCGTACAACTCGGCACCCCTGAACCTTATTTCCGGATCGGGATCAATGTTCCGGTGATGCCGGCCGCGGCGTCGGAGAGGAGGAAGGCGATGGTCTCGACGACGCGCTCGAGCGGGACGAGCTGCGACCGGTCCATCTCCTTCAACATCGCGGGCGTGGCCATGGCGTCGGGGAGGACGGCGTTGATGGTCAGTCCGCTGCCGCGATGCTCGGCGGCGACGGATTGCACGAGCGCGTTGAGCGCGGACTTGGAAACGGAGTAGGCGACGGTGCCGCCGGACGCGGTGAGGGTGGCGATGGAGCTGACGGCGACGATCCGGCCGGGGCGGGTGAGGCGCGGAAGCGCTTCCCGCATGGTCAGGAACGCGGCGGTGAGATTGAGGTCGAGCATGCGCGACCAGGTCTCGGACGTAGTATCCGCGAGCGATCCGGCTGCGAAGCCGCCGACGAGATGGACGACGGCGTACAGATCGCCGAGGTTGGAGAAAGCGCGGCGAACCGACTCCTCGTTCGTCACGTCCATCTGCGCGCGGTCGAGCACGACGCAGCGGTAGTCGCGCGACAGTCGCTCCACGACGGCCGTACCTAAGCCGCCGTTTCCGCCGGTGATTGCGATGGTTTGCATGATCGCGGCGAGCTTATCCCAACTATGCTGGCGCGATTTTTTCTTGAGGCCGCTGCACGGATGACCCTACGCCCACTTCTCCTCGTGCTTTTCGTCGCTGCCGGCAGTCTGCGCGCCGCGACGCTCCCCGGTTTTCGCGTCGAGACGATCGCCCGCGCCGACGGCTTCGTCAGCTCGATCGTCACCGACTCCCGCGGCACCATCTATTTCTCGACCACCGACGGCTGGATTCATCGGGTCGATGCGCCTGGTGCGACCCGTCTGGTCTCCCTCCCGACGCGCGCCGGCGGCAACGGCGGTCTCCTCGGCATGGCCCTGCTGGACGACGACACCGCGGCCGTGCACTACACGACGTGGAACGGCTTGACAGGCACGGCCGCGCGGGTGCTCGACGATGTGATCTCGAAAATCGACCTCCGCAGCGGTGCCGAAACGGTGCTGAAGACGCTCGTCTGCGACGTGACGAACCGGAACAGCGGCGCGTCGTCGGAGCATCACGGCGGCAATCTCACGGTCGCGCCGGACGGCTCGATCTTCGTCGGGATCGGTGATTACGGGACGTACATCATTGCCCAGAAGCCGGAGTGGAACGCCGGCAAGATCTGGCGCATCGACCCGACCGGCAACGCCACGCAGTGGGCGCGCGGGATGCGCAATCCATACGACCTGGCGTGGGATCCGGATCGCGGCAGCATCGTCGTCGCGGATAACGGTGCCGAGGGGGGCGACGAACTGAACGTCGTCCACCAGGGGGAGAACTGTGGCTGGCCGCACACGTACGGCAACCAGCCGCCGGTGGCCGGGATGGTCCCGCCGGCGTACGTGTTCGAGAACACCGTGGCGCCGACCGGGCTCCAGCGGCTGAAGCCGGACGCGAATCCGATGCTGCGTCGCGGCTTCCTCGCCGGCGCGTTCGTCACGCGCGCGGTGTATTACTTCACGAACGAGCTGAACGAGGCGTTTCCGGTGGTGGAGGGCTTCAGCGAATTCGTGATCGACGTGACGCAGGCGCCGAACGGCGACATCTACTTTGCGACCGCGGGCGGGAGCGGAACGGCCATACATCGGCTGCACGTGCCGCGTCGCGGCGACTGCAATGGCGACGGCACGGCCGACGCGCGGGATGTGCTTCCCTTGACCGAAGAGCTCGGCGACGGCGAGGCGCACGCGACCATTCGCGCGCACGAAGGCCAGCACGAGGGGTCGTGGGGCTGCGACGCGAACGGCGACGGGTTCATCACTCAGGCGGACCTGAGCGCGTTGCGGCGGATCATCGCGCCGCGGCGGCGCTCGGTTCGTTCGCGCTGACGACGGGACGCTCCGTCATCATCTGAGGTCAACTAAGTGGCGGAAGCGTCTCATCTTAGGGGCCAACCTCGGCATTAGGGCTGCAATGTCTCCCTTCGTAATTATTTGAAGGAGGCATCGAATGAATCGATCAGCGCAACACGTCGCGCGGCCTGTGATCGCCCTGATGATCGCCCTGTCGCTGACGGCAGGGGTGGCCGAGGCGCAGACCAAGGTCAATCCGGGCTGGAACATGTTCAGCCCGCAGCAGGACGTCGAGATCGGACAACAGTCGGCAGCCGAAGCGGAGCGCCAGCTCCCGGTGGTCAACGACTCGGCCATCAACAACTACATCAACCGCATCGGACAGAAGCTCGCGGCGAACGCGGGCGGACCGCAGTTCCAGTACCGCTTCCGCGTCGTCAACGCGTCGGACATCAATGCCTTCGCGCTGCCGGGCGGCTACATCTACATCAACCGCGGCATCATCGAGAACGCCAAGAACGAAGGTGAGATCGCGGGCGTCGTCGCGCACGAGATCGCGCACTCCGCGCTGCGCCACGGTACGCACCAGGCCTCCAAAGCGTACGCGGCTCAGGCTGGTCTGCAGATCCTCGGCGGCCTCCTCGGCGGGAAGGTCGGCAACAACACCGCGCAGATCCTGAACACCGTCGGCGGTGTCGGCCTCAACGCGCTCTTCCTGAAGTTCAGCCGCGAGCTCGAGACACAGGCGGACGTCCGCGGCGCGCAGATCCTCGCCGCCAGCGGCTATTCGCCGAACGACATGGTCAGCTTCTTCGACCAGCTCGCGAAAGTCGACAAGTCGCGCAAGACCACGTGGCTCTCGCACCATCCCGCACCGCCGGATCGTCAGGCGCGCATTCGCAAAGAAGGCGAAATGCTGCGCGTGACGGCGAACCCGGTGCAGAACACGCAGCAGCTCGCCGAGGTGAAAACACAGCTTCGCCGTCTCGGCAACGCTCCGACGATGCAGCAGATCGCGCAGGGAACGCGGCCGGCCAGCGGCGGCAGCGCAAACAATCCACCGATGACCAGCAGCAGCGGCAGCGTCGGCAAGGTGCCGGCTCCGTCGAGCTCGTGGCGCAAGTTCTCGAACCGCAGCGGCGCGTACGAGATCGCCTATCCGTCCAACTGGCGCGTGTACGACAGCGGCAGCTTCGGCGTGACGATCGCTCCTGAAGGCGGCGTCGGCAACGTCGGCAACAAGACCGAGATCGTGTACGGCCTGATGGTCAATCACTACGACCCGTTCGGGAACACGCCTCGCTCGTACCTGCGCGACGGCGGCAACGGCAGCGGCAACCGCGCGGTGACGCTCGAAGATGCGACGAACGACCTCGTGGCGCAGGTGCGCCAGGGGAGCCCGCATCTCAGCGTGATCAAGGGCTCGGGGCAGCAGTTCCGCCTCGACGGCAAGACGGCGATGTCGGCCAGCCTGCGCGGCCGCAACCCGAACACGCGTCTGGACGAGCGTGTGACGGTGGTGACGCGCGCACTGCCGGACGGCCACCTGATCTACATGCTGTTCGTGACGCCGGAGCAGGATGCCGGCCGCTACAGCAACGTGCTGAATCAGGTCGTGCAGTCGATCAACGTGAACGACACGCACAGGCACTGACGTAGTGGTGGAGGACAGGCAATCCTGCCTGTCCTTCCGTCTGCAGGATCACGAGGGGGACAGGCAGGATTGCCTGTCCTCCACCTGTTTTTGCGTGCAGCGGACGCGCGGAATGACGCGCAAACCGCTGCGTTATGATCGGGGATTGGGAGGACTCTCAGATGTACGATGAAATGATCGTCGGACCGATGCGGCAGGAGCTCACGCGCCTCGGGATCGAAGAGACGCGGACGGCGGCTGATGTCGACGCGATTCTCGGCGAGAAGAAGGGGACGGTGCTGGTCGTCGTCAATTCCGTTTGTGGCTGCGCGGCCGGCATGGCCCGTCCCGCGGTGGCGATGGCGCTCGACAGCGAAGTTCGTCCGGACAGAATGATCACGGTGTTCGCGGGCAACGACCGCGAGGCGACGCAGCGGGCCCGCGAGTACTTTGTCGGTTTCCGCCCCTCGTCACCGTCGATCGCGCTGCTCAAGGACGGGCAGGTGGTGAAGATGTTCGAGCGCTGGCAGATCGAAGGCCGTCAGGCTCACGACATCGCGGCCGAGCTCACCGCCGCGTTCAAAGAGCACTGCGCGAATCCGGTCTCGGTTTCGTAATTTCAGTTCGACCGTGTGGTGGAGGACAGGCAATCGTGCCTGTCCTTTTTCTATTGTGCGACGAACACGAGAGGACAGGCGGGATC
>DASVRB010000223.1:0-5007 GCA_036388835.1 Thermoanaerobaculia bacterium
TGCGCGAGGGGCACGCGCCCGTTGTAGGCCGCGTCTCCCGACGCGGCGGGCCCTGGGTATTGCCGCGCGCTAGACATGGCATCGTCAACCGCCCGCCCGGTCGGGAGACCGGGCCTACATCCGCGGCCGAGGTCCTCGAGCCGCGCCACGTCGAGCGCGGGCATGGTGTTGAGCCGCAGCAGATTGAGGCGCGTCATGCAGAGATGCACGCCATCGATCGTCCAATCGTGGAAACCGGCGACGCCGAGCGCGCAGCCATCGCATACGCCGCGGCTCAGCACCTTCCAGGCATACGGCAGGTTGTCGCGGTTCTTCCAGACTACCCCGGCCATGTCGCGGAAGTGCTTCGGCTTCCACTGACCGAGGCCGAAAGGGATCTTCGCCGCGAGGCCGCGCTCGTGCTCGATGCGGTGGTCCATCTCTAGCGCCGGTCCGTGACGCGATCGTCACTGATGTTGTAGGCCGCGTCTCCTGACGCGGCGGGTGTGGTGTTCAGAGGCGAGGGGGTTTGCCCCGTCGTCGGCTCGCCCGGTCGGGAGACCGGGCCGACATCGCGGATCAAGTCTAAGGCTGCAGGCGTGTTCATGTTCAGGAAGAGCGCGGTGTCGGCAGGCGCGACTTGATGCTCGACAACGAAATGTTCCGCAACACAGCGCAGCGCGAACGCTTGCAGCGAATAGCTGCGCGCGGAGAGGAGTTGCTCGGCCGTGCTCAGCGCGCGCGCCGGATAGATTGCGACGAGCGGCTCGAACCTGTCCGTCCGCGGCACAACACCTCGATCGTTCGTGCAGAGATCGAGCAGGCGTTCCAAGTAATCGCTGGTGATGTTTGGGAGATCGACTGCGAGCGCGATGAGCAATGGCGTCCGTAACCGCCGGAGCGCGCTGACGATGCCGGCGAGAGGACCTGAGTCTTCCTGCGCGTCGGGAATGACGGTGCATGCGGCATCGTTCCACTCCTCTCGCGGCGGTCCCGCGAGGTAAATTTCGGCGGGCGCGAGCTGCTCGAGCAACCGCAGCTGCCGTTGCCAAAGCGGAACGCCGTCGATTTCAACGAACGCCTTGTCGCGTCCCATGCGGCTCGATTTGCCGCCCGCGAGGAGGACGGCGCTAAATGGCGAGCTCACGCTGGGTGAGGAGCAGTTCGGCAGGGCCGGTCCTCAGGCGACCACTCGTTAGGATTTGCGCGCGCAAGCCGCCGTTGCCTTTGAGCCACGTTTCCGTGCCGGGCGCGAATGCCTGGTCGAGCCAGTAGCATGGCCGACAGTGGGCGGTGCCGCGGAAGCGCAGCCCTTGCAGCTCGAACTCTTCGCCGATGAGCGCGTTGAGATCGATGCCCGAGACAACCACGTTCCGTCGCAATGCTCCCGCCGATTTCTGGACCTGCGGGAAAGCGTGGCTCAAGCGCTCGAATACCTCCTGCGAGAAGAACGTGATCTGGCCTTTGTAGTCGTGCTTGTAGTCGTAAAAGCGGTCGCCGCGAATGCCGCGACCGGCGACGCATTCGATCTCGTCGACCGTGATCAGTGGGCAATTGTCCGACGCGCGGCCGTGATGGCCGAAATAGTTGTGGCCAGGTGAGATGAAGATCTGACGGATGACGACCACGCTCAAAGCCTAAGTCGGCGCACGTCTGACGCAATGTTGTAGGCCGGGTCTCCGACCCGGCGGGGGTGTGACGTGGCATCGGTATCGTTCGTTCTCAGCTCCACGGCCCGCCCGGCAGGAGACCGGGCCTACATCGCCTGTAGCCGTCGCCCTGTGGGCGACGCGGAGGCGGGCTATTCACGTCAGCGTGGCGCTTCCCATAGGGAAGCGGCTACAGGCGGCTGCAGCCGCCCGGCATGTTGCGAATTCCGGGTGGGTCGCGGACGTTACGCGGCTCATGAACATTGTTCGGCGTGTCTTTAGCTATCTGCGGCGTTATCCGGTCCTCGGATCGGCGACGCTCGCGTGTGCCATTCTGAGCACGCTCATGATCGTCGTCTTCCCCGGCGTGACGAAGCTCGTGATCGATGAGGTCCTTTACGGAAACCGGCCGGAACGCCTGACGCCCCTCGTGCTCATCGCGGCGCTGGCGTTGTTCTTGCAGCACGGGCTCAACTCCGTTCGCATCATCCTCAACAACACCTTCGAGCAGAAGGTCATCTTCGATCTCCGGAGCGACCTCTACTCGCATATCCAGATGCTGCCGCTGCGCTGGTTCGATAACCGTGCGACCGGCGACTTGATGACGCGCATCCTCGAGGATGTGAACTCGGTCGAGCGGATGCTGATCGATGGCGTGGAGCAAGGCGTCGTCGCGGTGCTGCAGGTCGTCATCGTGCTTGGGATGATGTTTTACGTGAGTGCGTCGCTGACGCTCGTGGGCCTGGCGCCGGCGCCATTTCTCGCCGGCGGCGCGCTCTGGTACACCTTCACGGCGCATCGCCGTTACCGTCTGCAACGCCGCGCGTCGTCAGCGATGAACTCGCTCCTGCACGACAACCTCGCGGGCATCCGTCAGATCAAGAGTTTCGTGCGCGAACGGGAAGAGCATTCCCGCTTCAACAAAGTCAGCGATCAACTCCGCGAAGCGACCCTCGTGGTGATGCGCACGTGGGCGGTCTATCACCCGTCGATGTATCTCATCGGCTCGTTAGGCATCGTGCTCGTCGTCTGGGTCGGTTCACGCGCCGTGCTCGGCGGCGCGATGCAGGTCGGCGACTTGATCGCGTTCCTGATGCTGACCGGGTTTCTCTACGAGCCGATCAACAAGCTGCATCAGCTCAACCAGCTTGTGCAGGCCGGGCGCGCAGCCGGGGAGCGCGTCTTCGAGATCATCGACACGCCGACTGAGCCCGGCTGGGAAACGGAGAAGCCGCCGGTGAAGATCAGCGGCGACGTGCGGTTCAACGACGTCAGCTTCAGCTATGGCAAAGAGGGCGCACCGGCGCTGCGCAACGTCACGTTCCACGCCGCTCCGGGCGAGACGATCGCGCTCGTCGGCACGACCGGCGCGGGCAAGTCGACGCTCGTGAATCTGCTCACGCGTTTCTACGAGTACGATAGCGGCGAGATCCTGATCGACGGCCGGCCGATCCGTGACTTCGGGATGCGGCGGCTGCGCGAGATGGTCGGAGTCGTTAGCCAGGAGAGCTTTCTCTTCAACGGAAGCATCCGCGAGAACCTGCTCATGGGACGCCCGGACGCGACCAGCGAGGAGCTTCTTCGAGCGGCCGACGCCGCGAACGCGCGCCCGTTCATCGATCGACTCCCGGAAGGTCTCGACAGCGTGGTGGGCGAACGCGGCGTGAAGCTGAGCGTGGGCGAAAAGCAGCGGCTGTCGATTGCGCGCGCGTTACTGAAAGATCCGCCGATCCTCATCCTCGACGAGGCGACCGCGAGCGTCGACACGACGACGGAGCGGCTGATTCAGGAAGCGCTGGAGCATTTGATGGCGCATCGGACCTGCTTCGTGATTGCGCACCGGCTTTCGACCATTCTGCACGCGGATAACATTCTCGTTCTCGAGCGCGGCCGGATCATTGAACGCGGCACGCACGGCGAGCTGCTTGAGCTCGGCGGAAAGTACGCGCGGCTTTGGGAGCAAAGCTCACTCGAGAAGACGGTCGAGAGCGACCGCTCCGAAGAGCCGGTGCTCGTCGAGACTTCAGCGGCGGACGCGGTTTGCTCGTAGCGGTTAGCTCCGCGATGCGGCGGCGGCGTTGAGCAGAGCGTTGTGTTTCGTCTCGAGCTCGCGATAGCGAGACTCCAACTCGGAGACGTAGCGGCGTTCTTCGCGGAGCGCCTGCTCCAGTTCACGAATCCGATCCTCAACGCCGATCGACATTCCGGCAGACGCGGGCGCCGTTCCGGTCTGCGCAGTTTCATCGGTTGCACCCGGCTCTTCAGCTGGCAGCGCCTCGAGCAACGACGCGAGCTCGCGGATGTGCTGCCGTGTTCCGTCGCACGCGTTGATCACACCGCTGTTCTCATCGATCTCGCCGATCCGGAGAAACTCGCGGATGGCGCCAAGCGTGGTCGGGCCATAAAGCCGCTCGCTTGTCACTTCGACAATCCAGTCCATCCCGAGCTCCGGCAGCATGGGCGCTTTCACCCAGTTGAGCTGGTCGCTCGAGATCGAATCGTGCGGCGCGACCTGCGCCGATGAAGCCCAGCGCGCGAGTTGCTCGAAACTCAGCGGGCCGAAAATGCTGCCGTCTTCGTGCTTCCGGAGGAACCACTGATGCGCGGCCGGTGTCTCCATCACTGGTTAGGCGAAGAGGGGGAGGGGGAAGCGGAAGCGCCACCGGGAGTCGGAATCATGATCGTCTGCCCGATCTGCAACGCGCGGTCGTTCTCGATGTGATTGAACTTTTGCAGCTCCCCGACACCGACTTTGTGGGTTTTCGCGATCGAGGTGAGCGTCTCGCCCTTGGCCACGACATGCGCATTGCCGCTCGGCGGTGAGGCGCTCGCGGTTGCTGGCTGGGCCTGCGCGGGGGCTGCCGCTGGGGTCGACTCGCCGATCATCACGCCCGGACGAATGTTCGCGATCTGCTGTTCGAGCTTGAGGATCTGTTGCGAGAGCGTGTCGATCTTCGTGTTCTGCTCGTCCATTTTCTTCACCAGAACGTCGAGCTTGCTGTCGTTAGACTTGCCCGCATCGGCCGCGTCCTGAGCCGAAGCGCGCACCGGTAGAATGGCCGCAATGAGCAGGAGGGAAACGTTCGCGACGAGCAGCTTCATTGCGGCCAATCTTGGCATCGGCGTCGGAACGAGGCAAGCGTACCGGAGGGACGCGCCTCCGCGCGTCCGTTGGACCGGGAATGAGGTGGACGTTCTTCCGAGTGCGAGTTGTCCGAGCGGAAATTCACGCGGACGCGCGGAAGCGCGTCTCTCCGCCGCAGGCGGTCAGCTTGCGTTTCCGGGGGATTGTCCGTAAAATTTTCGACATGCCTGAGCGCATTCAAAAGCCCACCGTCCCGTGGGGGCCGAAGCAGGGGGGCGACGGCGAAGGTGGACC
>DASVRB010000224.1:0-11535 GCA_036388835.1 Thermoanaerobaculia bacterium
AACAAAGGAGGACGAGGTCTACCCGCGAACGCGCCGCCAGCAGCGCGAGCCTTTCTCAATTCTTCATTCTGCGTTCTGCGTTCTGCGTTCATATGGTCCCTCCGAGGAACTCCGAGGAACTCCGAGGAACCGAGGAACCAAGGAGACAACCACCAACCACCAAAGCTAGACTCTGCACGAGTGCCGATCAAGCGGATCATTCCGGTTTCATCCGGCAAAGGCGGGGTGGGCAAGACCACGTTTGCGGTCAACTTCGCGCTTTCGTTGTCGCGGCACGGGCGGACGATCCTGGTCGATCTCGACACCGGCACGTCGGCGATTCGCAACGCCATCGACGTTCCGACCTCGAAAGACCTGTATCACTTCTTTCGCAAGAACGAGCCGCTCGCGAACTGCGTGACCACGCTCGACGACCGGCTCGATCCCGAGCGGCGCTTTCGCAACTTCGGCTTCATCGCCGGGCCTCTGCATCTCATCGACGAGATCACCAACTTCGGTCCCGCGCACAAAGCGCGGCTGATCGCGGCCATCAACACTTTGCCGGCCGATTACGTGATCCTCGACATGCGCGCCGGCCTCGATGCGAACGTCATCGACTTTTTGCCGTTCTCGAACTCCGGCGTTCTCGTGTTCACGCCGCATCTGCCCAGCGCCACGCTCGCCGCATCCGACATCGTCAAGGCCATTCTGTTCCGCAAGCTGCGGCTGATCTTTCGTGAAGATTCGCCATTCTTCGAGACCGTCAGCGACAGTCAGTTCTCATTCAAGCTGATCAACGAGCTGGTCGATCAGGTCGAGGATGTGTACGACTCCTCGGTGCAGAACCTCGACGCGTTCGCGCTCGATCTCGCGCAGAACCTCGGCGATCACGCGATTACTCGCACCGTGCAGAACACGATCGAAGAGTTCCGCGTGCATTACGTGCTCAACCTCTTCAACGGCGTCGAGGATTCGTTCAACACCGCGGTCCGCCCGTTTCTCGACAACCTCACGCACAACGTTTCCGCGCGCTGCGGCGTGACGAACCTCGGCTGGGTGACGCGCAGCGACGCGATTCATCGCGCGAACTGCAACCGCGTCCCCGCGCTCCTGCTGCGCGACGAGAAGAAAACGAAAAAGTCGTCGCGCGTCGAGATGGACGACATCCGCGCGATGGTCGGCCTCGAGCCGCCGCGGCGAACCGGCTCGCCCGCCGCGAGCAACACCGCCGCGGCCGCGACGACGGTGCAGGAAAACGATCACCTGTCGCGCCAGCTCGCCACGCTGAAATCGATGTTCGAGCAGAAGAAGGACGACGACTTTTACGCGAACTTCGACTACGTCACGCAACGCATGCTTTTCTCGATGAAAAACCGCCGCCCGAGCGAGCTCGGCGACGTCCGCATCTACACGCCGGACGAAATGCTCGCGTCGCTTTTCGCAAAATCCAACGTACCGACCACCATCGACTGGAGTGAACTGGAGTGAAGAAGACAGCCCGCGCCGTAATCCTCCTGCTACTGACGAGCACCACCCTCACCGCAGCCGAAGCACCCGACCTCCACATCGTTTCGCGCATCCGCAACGAAGGCATCCGCAACTCGCAGGTGATGACCTACGCGCAGACGCTCACCGACACGATCGGGCCGCGCCTGACCGGCTCGCCCGGCATGAAGCGCGCGAATGAATGGACCCGCGACACGCTCGCGAAAATGGGCCTTTCGAACGCGCACCTCGAGCCGTACACGTTCGGCCGCGGCTGGAGCTCGGACTACGCGATGGTGCGCATGCTCGCGCCCGACGTGCAGCAGCTTTACGCGTTCGGTCTGGCCTGGTCGCCGGCAACGAACGGCCCGATCCGCGGCAAGGTCGTGAAGGCGAAGCTCGAGTCGCAGGAAGATCTCGACAAGAACAAAGGAAAGCTCGGCGGCGCGATCGTGATGATCGCGGAGCCGAAAGAGATGAAGCCGCTCGACGCGCCGGCGCTCGATCGATACGACGAGGAAGAGCTGAGCGAGCTCGCGCTGTACGAGATGCCGGACTCGGATGACCGCCGGCGCGAGTACCTCAAGCGCCGCGAGTTCCGGAAGCTGCTCGCGCAGTTCGCGATTGACGAGAAGATCGCGGCGATCATCCAGCCCGGCAACGGCGAAGGGGGCGTCTTCCGCGTGCAGAGCGGCGGCACGTGGCGGCTCGACGAGCCGGTCGGCGTCCCGGCAATCGGCCTCGCGCCGGAGCATTACGGCCGCATCTCGCGGCTCATCGACAACAAGACCGACGTGGAGCTCGAGCTCGA
Source organism: Thermoanaerobaculia bacterium (assembly GCA_036388835.1). Lineage (GTDB taxonomy): Bacteria > Acidobacteriota > Thermoanaerobaculia > Gp7-AA8 > Gp7-AA8 > QHVT01. Next base: position 2,276 of record DASVRB010000224.1, read on the forward strand.
GCTGCGCGCGCAGTTCGACCCGAACACCGAGGCGTGGAACACCATCGCCGAGCTCCCCGGCAGCGACAAAAAAAACGAAGTGGTGATGCTCGGCGCGCACCTCGACTCGTGGCACACCAGCACCGGCGCAACGGACAACGCGTCAGGTGTGGCGGTGATGATGGAAGCGATGCGCATCATCAAAGCGCTCGCCATCACGCCGCGCCGCACGATCCGCATTGCACTCTGGTCGGGCGAAGAGCAGGGACTTCTCGGATCGCGTGCGTATGTCGAGCAGCACTTCGCCACGCGCGACGAACCGAAAGATCCGGCGCAGGCGAAGCTGCCGGCGTGGGCGCGCACGGAGAAAGGAACGCTGCGTCCGAAAGCGGAGCACGCGAAGCTCTCCGCCTACTTCAACCTGGACAACGGCACCGGCAAGGTCCGCGGCATCTACGCGCAGGAAAACGCCGCGGTGGTGCCGCTCTTCAACGCCTGGCTCGAGCCGCTCCGCGATCTCGGCGCGACGACCGTGACGATGCGCAACACCACCAGCACCGACCACATCGCCTTCGACGACGTGAACCTCCCCGGATTTCAGTTCATCCAGGACGACGTCGAATACGAGACCCGCACGCACCACACCAACTGGGATTCCTTCGAGCGCCTGCAGCGCGATGACCTGATGCAGGCCGCCGTCGTCGTCGCGACTTTCGTCTGGCAGGCGGCGAATCGCGACGAGATGATGCCGCGGAACGGAGTAGTGAAGTAGCGGGTCGCGTGGTGGAGGACAGGCAATCCTGCCTGTCCCCCTCGTGCTCGTCGCGAACGGCGACAGCGGACAGGCAGGATTGCCTGTCCTCCACTAGCGGAAGTACCGCGTCCGCGTCACCGTCCACGCAATCCGCAGCGTATCCATCAGCGGTTTGTAGTGGCTGGTAGCGACGCCGTCGACGAAGCCGAGCTCGATCGGGATGGTGACGATGGCGAAGCCGTTTCGGCCGGCGCGCACGATGACTTCGGATTCCATGTCGAAGCCGTTCGTGCGCAGTTTCAACGTGCGCAGCAGGCGCGATGAGTAGAACCGGAAGCCGCTCTGCGAATCGGTCACGCGCACTCCCGCGGCGATCGAGATCGACCAGGCGGAAAAACGATTCGCGGTTCTGCGTCGCGGCAGCATTCCTCCGAACAGATGTGCGCGGCCGCCGATGATCAGGTCCGCGCCATTCGTCGCCCGCGCGGCGATGAATTTCGGGATCTCGCCCGGGAGATGCTGACCGTCCGCGTCGAGTGTGATCACGCCGTCGAAGCCGTTTTCGAGCGCCCAGGCAAAGCCGGTCTTGAGCGCGCCGCCCTTGCCGCGATTCACCTCGTGACGCAGCAGCGTCGCACCGTTCTCGCGCGCGACTTCACCCGTGGCGTCGCGCGAACCATCGTCGACCACGATCACCGGTTCGAGCTCCTTGCGTGCGTCGGCGACCACCTGCGCGATCGTCCGCTCCGCGTTCAGCGCCGGAATCAGCACCGCGAAACGTTCGCTCACGCCTCCTCCCGCGACACGACGGCGCAGACGACACCGCCGCCGGCCGAGAGAGTATTGACGAGCACGTGCCGCACCTCGGCCGCGCGCGTTTCGCGCGTCACCGGCAGCTCGCCCTGTTCGAAGCCCGGCGAGGCGTGAAGCTTCTGATCTTCGAGCGCGAGCAACGCCGCGACAATCTGCAACGCACCGCCGGCCGCGTATTCGCCGAAGAGGCCTTTCGTCGCCACGACGGGCGGAATGCGCTCGCCGAAAAGCTGCTGAATCGCGCGCTGCTCCAGCGCGTCGCCACGCAGCGAGCCGTTCGCCGATGCGTAAATCGCATCGATTGCCGCGGGCTCGAGCTCCGCGTCCGCAATCGCGGCGCGCATCGCCGTCACCACTGTCGACGGATCGTCTCCCCAATCCGAGATTGACGCGCTCGTGTCGCGGGCGATGCCGAATCCCGAGAGCCAGCCGTAGGGCTTGCGCGTGCCGCCCGCTGCAACCAGCACCGCGCCGGCCTCGCCGAGCACCAGCCCGTTGCGGCGCGTGTCGAACGGCCGCGCTGCTTCATCGAGCTCGCCGCTCGCATGCGCCAGCGCGCCGATGCGATCGAGCACGCTGAACAGCATCTCGTTCGCTTCATCGACGCCGCCGATCAGCGCGGAGGCGACCGATTCCTTCAGCAACTGCGCCGCCGCGAACATCGCCGCCGCGGCCGCGGATGATTCACGCTGCGTGATCGTGATGTTGAAGCCGCGCAGTCCCCATTCGATTGCGATGTGACTGCCGGCCGCGTTCGCGACCGACTCCGCGAACAGTTGCGGCGGCGCGAGCGCGGCCCCTTTCGCGACGTACTCCTGCATGTATTCAACCGAGGTCTGCACCGGCCCGAACGCGGTGCCGATTGCCACGCCGGTGTTCGCGTCGAGCGTACCGCCGCAATCCGCGACGGCCAGCTTCGCGGCAGCAACGCCGAGGCGCGAGAGCGCGTTCATACGCCGCATCTTCATCGGCGCGATGAACTCCTTCGGCTTGAAGTCGTTCACCAGCGCCGCCTTGTGCGCGGAGAGCCCGCCGGTATCGAACCGCGTCACCTCGGCGATCGCGCTCGTGCCGCTTTCGAGCTGCGCGCGGAACGCGTCGATGCCGATCGCGCCGGGCGCGATGACGCCGATGCCGGTGATGGGGATGCGGGCCATGGACGGCGCGTTATAGCACTGTCACGCGCGCCGGAATGCGAGCGAAACGTTGCTCCCGCCGAAGCCGAACGTGTTCGACAGCACGTTCGTCATCGCCAGCGGCCGTGCCGTGTGCGGGATGTAGTCGAGCGGGCAATCGTCCGCCGCATTGCCGAGGCGGAGCGTCGGTGGCGCGATCTGATGCTGCAGCGCGAGCACCGTCACGACCGCTTCGACAGCGCCTGAAGCGCCGAGGGTGTGACCGAAAAACGACTTGCTCGACGAGACCGGAACACCCGTGCCGACCGCCGCGATGATGGCCTTCGTTTCCGCCGAATCATTGAGCAAAGTGCCGGTGCCGTGCGCGTTGACGTAGTCGACTTTCGCCGGATCGAGCCGTGCCTCGGCCAGCGCGCCACGCATGGCCGCTTCGGCGCCGCGGCCGTCTTCGATCGGTGCAGTCGGATGATGCGCGTCGCAGGTCGCGCCGTAGCCGCACAGTTCCGCGAGGATCGTCGCGCCGCGCGCCACCGCGTCTTCCCAACGCTCGAGCACGAGATAGCCCGCGCCTTCGCCGAGGGTGATGCCCTTGCGGCTCGCGCCGAACGGCGAGCACGGCTCCGGATCGACCGCCTGCAGCACGTTGAAGCCGCTGTACGTGAGGCGGCAGAGCGCGTCACTCCCTCCGGCAAGCGCGACGTCCGCATGTCCGGAACGGAGGAAATCGGCAGCCATGCCGATCGCCGCGCCGGCGGATGCACAGGCAGTGGCGTTCGAGATCACGCCGCCGCCGAGATTGAACACGCGCGCCACCGCGTCCGAGGGAGAAGACGTCGGCTGCTGCAACACGCGCGAGGCGGGTGCGCGGCGCCGGCCGCTCTTCATCCGGCCGAAGTAGTACGCCTCCCCTTCCAGCAGACCGCCGGTCGAGGTGCCGGTCGCCACGACCGCGCGCTCCGTGGGAGCGCCGTTCGCCTGTTCGAGCGCCTCTTTCGCCGCGACTACCGCGAGCAGATCGGTGCGCGAAAGACGTTTCGCATCGCGACGCGAGATCGGCAGATCGGCCGCGGCCTGCGCGGCGATGTCGGTCGGAAACGATTCGCCGGGAAAGCAGGTGAGCTTGGCGATGCCGGCCTCGGCATTCTCGAGCGACGTCCACACCTCGGCTTTGTTGCGGCCGATCGAGCAGATGATGCCGGCGCCGGTGACGGCGATTCGCTGGGAGAGGTCAGGCTTGCGCATGGGCGTGAAGGCGAGCCGCGGAAGGTCACGCGCGGTCAGTCGAAGATGCGAGATAGAACCTGCCGCGCACCGCTTCTACTCCAGCGATCCGTCCGACTCCGCTGAACCGGAACGTGCCGCCAAACTCAGCCTCCAGCGTCACCGTGCAGACCAGCTCGTCCCCCGGCTCCACCGGCTGCAAGACCTCGCAGCGATCCATCCCGGTGAGGAACCCCTGCTCCTTCATCACCAATCCGCCCGCGAACTGCGCCATCGCCTCCACCATCATCACGCCGGAAGGAAGGATGTCATTCACCGTGCAGACGTACACCCCCTCCACCGTCTTCTCATCCACGCGCCGCACCGCGCTCGCCGCGCGAAACGGGATTTGATGAGGGAGGTTGGAGAGCCAGGACATGCGCGTTGTTGCTGGTTACTGGTTACTGGTTGCTTGTGATGTGTCAGTTGCGCGGAACATTGCCCCTGACCAGCAACCAGCAACGAAACTAAACGCTCGCCTGCTGCGCCAGACGCGTCTCCACCAGCTCGGCGAGGGTGGAGATCGACTTGAAGTAGTCGCGGGCGGAGGTTTCGTTTTTTACCTTGATGCCGAACTCGGTCTCGAGCATCACCACGATCTCGAGGGCGTCGATCGAGTCGAGGCCGAGGCCGCCGGCGAAGAGGGGGTCGTCATCGCCGATGTCGTCCGGCGTCATGTCTTCGAACTTCAGCCGCTCGATGAGCAGCTCCTTCAATTTGCGTTTCAGGTCCATAGGAATTCCGAAGTTTACGACGAAGCGGCGGCAGGGAAACGTTCGGGCTCGAACTGCGTTACGGAGAAGCCCGTATCGACGGGGCCAAACGTCAGAAAGTGCGTCTGCTATTCTTCAAAACCGGTCCATGTTTCAGCGATTTTCCCAACTCGTCGACGCCGGCGCACATGCGCCCGCGCTGATCGACGGCACCGACGGAACGATCACGAACCGAGAGACACTCCTCGGCCGCGCCGAGGAGTTCGCGAGCGAGCTCACCGCCGCCGGCTTGCGCGAAGGGGATGCGCTCGCGATTCAGCTCCCGAACTCGGTCGAGTTCGTCGCTGCCTTCCTCGCCGCCTGCAAGCTGCGGCTCGTCGTCGCGCCGATCGATCGCGATGCGCCGGACGGCGAAGTGGCCAAAATCCTCAGCCATTTCGCAATTCGCGGCCTCGTCTATCGCAGCAGCGGCGGCGTCTCGGTGTCGATTCGCGGCTTGAATGATCGGCCGGCGGTGCCGGGCGAGGCGCGACTGATCAAGCTCACGTCGGGCTCGACCGGGACGCCGAAAGGCATCGTCACCACCGAGGCCAACCTCATCGCCGACTGCACCAACATCTGCGCGACGATGGGCATCGCACCCGACGACCTCAACCTCGGCGCGATTCCGTTCTCGCATAGCTACGGCTTTTCGAATCTCGTGATGCCGCTCCTGCTGCAGGGGACGGCGGTGGTCATCTCGAACGACTACCTGCCGCAGTCGCTGATCGAGCTGGCGAATCGCCATCGCTGCACCGTCGCACCGCTGATTCCGATGGTCTTCGCGCATCTGACCACCGCCGCGCACGGCGCGTTCGAAACTGTCCGCACGTTCATCTCCGCCGGCGCGCCGCTGCCCGCCACGACGTCACGGCGATTCCGCGAGCGATTCGGGATCGACATTCATTCGTTCTACGGCTGCAGCGAATGCGGCGGCATCGCTTACGACCGCACCGGCGGCGCGGTGGAGCGCGGCACGGTCGGCGCCGCGCTCGAAAACGTGTCGCTCACGACCGCCGACTCGCGCCTCGGCGTGAGCAGCGCGTCGGTCGCGGCCGGCTATCTCGTCGACGCAGCAACGTTTCAGCCGTTCGAGCGGGGCACGTTCACCAGTGACGACATCGTCGAGCTGCGCGAAAGCGGCGAACTCGCGCTGACCGGACGCATGGGCGATCTGATCAACACCGCCGGCAAGAAAGTGAACCCGCGCGAAGTCGAAGCGGTGATCCTGCAGATCGACGGCGTGCGCGAGGCGAAGGTCTACGGCGAGCCGGCCGGCGCACGCGGCGAAGTGGTGGCGGTGGCAATCGTGGCGACGCCGAACGTGACGCGCGATCAGGTGCGCGCGTACTGCCGCGAGCGGCTTTCGCTGCACAAAGTGCCGCGCATCGTGAAGCTCATCGACGCGATGCCGGTGGATGAGCGCGGCAAGACAAAACGGTCACATTTAGCAGCGCTGTAACGCGGTCGGACCGTACCATCTCTGCCCATGCCCGCTCCACGGAATGCTCTCCTCGCCGCCGTTGGTGTCTTCGCCGCTGCATGCACGCAGCAACAGCCGTCGAGCGCGATCGAGCTGAAGCCACGGTATCGCGCGGCGGTCGCGGCAGCGACGCTGGAGAGCGAGCTCACCAACGATGGACGCGTGGCGGTGCTCGCGCCGGAAGGTGGTGCGTGGGAGACGGCCGTGGCGGTGTCGCCCACCGATCCGAACATCGTGCTCGCGACGTCGCACATCGAGCTCGATTACAAGACCGGCGATTACGTCGCGCGCATCTTCCGCTCGACCGACGGCGGCCGCACGTACGACGGGGGTCGCATCCCGCCGATGATCATCGAAGGGGTCGAATACAAATCGCATTACGACCCGGTGCTCACGTTTGCGCGGAACGGCACCGCCTACTTCACGGCCGTGCACGCGTGGCCGAACGTCTATTTCGCGACCCGTTACGCGCTGGTCGTGCACCGCTCGACCGACGGCGGACAGACGTGGGTGCCGTCGCTGATCTCGCGACACGATCCTGCCGAAGGGGCGCAGAAAGCGCTCGATTACCCCGACAAAGAATGGATCGCGGTCGACAACTCCGGCGGTCCGAACGACGGGCACGTCTATCTCGTCTGGATCCACATCGACTCGCGTTTCACCGCACCGGCCGATCGTGAAAAACGCCTGACGCTGCGACTGGTCCGCTCTACCGACGGTGGCGTGACGTGGAGTGCGCCCATTTCGCTCGGCTCGCACGTCATGCCGTATCTCACGGTCGGTGCGGACGGCGAGGTGCATCTCGCGACGGCCGACACGACGCGATGGGAGCTCCGGACGTCGCGCGACGGCGGCCTCACGTTCGATGCACCAAAGACGATCGCCCCGATCGCCGTGGCGAACGGCACACTTCCCCATACGAAGTACTCCGTCATTCCGCACCACCATCTCGTCGCCGACGTGTCGCACGGGCGGGGCCGCGGCAACCTCTACTTCATCTATCCGAGCGGCTCCGGAGCGGACGAAAAGCAGCGTCCCGCGTCCGTGAAATTCAGGCGCTCGACCGACGGCGGCGCCACCTGGTCCGCACCGATCCTTCTTTCCTCCGCGCCGGAGCTCGGGCGAGACGCACACATGCCGAGCATCGCCGTCGACATGGTCACAGGCGAAGTCGTGGCGAGCTGGCTCGATCGGCGCGACGATCCGGAGAACAAGCTGGCCAAAGTGTTCGCCGCTCGCTCGCGCGACGGCGGCGCGACGTTCCTGCAGCCGCAGCCGCTCACGCCGGCGTTCTCGATGGGTGGACCGTGGATCGGCGACTACAACAACACCGCGGCGAACGGCGGAACGCACGTCGCGGCGTTCTCGGATGAGGGCGGCCACTTTTCGACCGCGCGTGCGGTGTGGCCGCCGTCAACGCGACGGCGCAGTGTCGGGAAGTGACGTCCGCGTCTTCTTCGTGCGGCGCATCTTCAGCCGCAGCACGCCGAGCTCCGCGCGCAGCCAGAATTTGAGTCCGCGGAACACCATCCGCATCGGCGCGACGCCGAGATTGAAGTACGCCTTGATGCGCCGTCCGTCGTTGTACAGACCGGCCACGCCGGCCGCGCGGCGCGCCTCGGCGATCGCTTTGAAGCGGCGGTTGTACAGCCGCATCAGGTGATAGCTGATGAACGCCGGCTTCGGCCCGAGCACCGGCATCCAGTAAAACTTCTTCATGATCTTGTAGGCCGGGATCACGACGAAGAGGTAGTACTGCGCGGTGTCGATCAGCATCGCCGCGCTCAGCAGGTCCGCCTCCCCCATGTAGAAATACTTGTCTTTGTACGCGGCGCGGAAGAAGCGCCAGTACGAGCGGACGAAGGTCTCGTTGTGCTCCGCGATGATCGGAGTGAGGTCCGCTCCCATCGCATCTTTCTTGATGATCTCGACGGTCGCGTCGACGGAGAACGACGCGTGGTCGAGTCCCGGCGAGTAGTACGGATCGAGGAACACCGCCGCGTCGCCGAGGAGCGCCCACCCACGTCCCATGTACTGCTTCGTCGCGTAGGCGAGCGTCGAATAAAAACGGAGATCTTCGAGCCGCGGCTCCGCTCCTTCGAGCAGCTCCGCGAGCGACGGAATGGCCTTCAGAAATCCGACGAAATCGTCCGCGCGATTTTTCGAGTGATGCAGATCGATCAGGCGCTTGTCGAAGACGACGCCGATGCTGGTCTCGCCGTTTCCGAGCGGAATGACCCAGATCCAGTAGCCGTAGCCGGTGTAGTGATTGGTACCGAGGCGCCGCGAGCCGATGTTGCCGCCGGAAATGCCGAGGCGCACCGCGAGGTCGTCGATGTGGCGAACGTTCTTCCAGCGGCACCAGATCGCGGCGGTCGGATGTTCGTCGTTGCGCTCGATGAGATTGAGCCGGCGCCCCAGGAAGTTGACTTTGCCGGTGGCGTCGAGCACCCAGCGGCATTCGAGCTCGCGCACTTCGTCGCCGACTTCGACGCTGATGCGATGATCGAAATCGCCGAGGGTGACGTCGCGCACTCGCGCGGGCCGCAGCAATTCAGCTCCCTCGGCCACTGCAGTCGCGAGGAGATGTTCGTCGAGTGCGTCACGCCGCAACTGGAAGGATGGGACGACGCTGCGAATGAACGCGCCGGTCTCGCTCGCGGTGGCGTGGCCCGTCACTTTCGCGTTGGAGAACCAGTAACGCAGCCCTTCTTTCGGAAGCTGCTCGCGCTCGAGGTGCTGCCACATCGCCAGACGCCGCGTGAGGAACATCGCTGACATCTCGGTCGTCGCCTCGCCGACTTTTTCGTCGAATGCTTCCGCTTTCTCGACGATGAGCACGCGAAGATGCGGCAGGTCGCGGCGCAGCAGAATCGCCGCCGAGGCGCCGCTGAATGCGCCTCCGAGAATCACGACGTCGTACCGGTTGGACATTGGGCCTTCGGAACGCATTATCGGCTGCGCGTCATCCCGAGCGGCGGCGCTTGTTCGCCAAGCCTCGGGCTCCGAGGCCCCCGTCATCCTGAGCTTTAGCGAAGGATCTCAAAATGCGACGACCGGCGCCGCAAGGTACGGTCGTCGCC